>NZ_JAGQDD010000039.1:0-6563 GCF_018069845.1 Ideonella alba | reverse complement strand
TGCCTGCCTGCCCAGCCCTTGGCGGCACGGTTGGCGTAGCGCGTTGGCCCACAGCGGCCTACGGCCGCTGTGGGCAGTTAGCCGCCGTCACGCAACCGCTGGCGAAGAAATTGTCCCGCGACGAAGATGTCCTGCTCCACCGCGCGGCGCACACCGGCGCTGTCGTTGCGCGCCAATGCCTTGATGAGTGCCTCGTGGGCGTCGTTCAGCACGCGGGCGGCGTCGGGTGTGTCGAAGAGCTGGTTGCTGATGGGGCCGGCCTGCAGCCACAGGGTGTCGATCAGGCGCCACAGCGTGGGCGAGCCCGCGGCCTGGTAGAGGATGACGTGGAAGTCCTCGTTGGCGGCCAGGTAGTCGGTCGCGTCGCCGCGGGCCAGGGCTTGGGCCATGCGGGTGCACAGGGCCTTCAGGGCCTTGCGCTGCGCGGTGTCCAGGCGCGCGGCGCCGCGTTCGGCGGCCTCGCCTTCCAGCAGCATGCGGGTCTGCAGCAGGTCGTCGAACTCGGCCACGCCCAGGCGCGGGACGGCCACGCCGGCATTGGGGATGTTGACCAATGCGCCCTCGGCCGCCAGGCGTTGCAGTGCGGCGCGCACCGGCATCTGGCCCACGCCCAGGTCGGCCGCGACGTTGCGGATCTTCAGCCGCTCGCCGGGCAGGAAACGGCCCACGGTGATCCACTGGCGCAGGCGGGCGTAGACCTCGTCCTGCTGGGTGGTGCTGGGATCCTCGGCGGGGTTCATCAGTAGCCGGCGGTCAGACCAAAGTCGAGCATCACCGCGGCGCCGGTGACTCCGGCGCAGGCGGGCGACAGCAGCCAGACCGCGTGCTGCGCCACCTCCATCGGGCTGAGGAAACGCGCCGCGTCGCCCTGCGGGTAGTGGGCCAGCAGGCGGCGGTGGTAGGCGGCGGGGTCGCCTTCGCCGTAGCGCTGGGCCTGGAAGTCGAGCATCGGCGAGGCGATGTCCGAGGGGCACAGTGCATTGACGCGCACGCCCTGCGGCGCCAGCTCGCGCGCCAGTGCCTTGCTCATCAGCACCACGCCGCCCTTGCTGGCGCAGTAGATGGCGGCGCCGGCGTTGCCCACCACGCCGGCATCGGAGGCGATGTTGACGATCGCGCCGCGGCTGGCGCTGAGCGCCGGAATGGCGCGGCTGCACAGGAAGAACACGGCCTTCAGGTTGACGTCGATGCAGCGCTGCCAGTCGGCCTCGGTGGCGCGCTCGCTGGGCCCTTCCACCCACAGGCCGGCGCAGTTGGCCAGGCCGTCCAGGCGGCCGTGGCGGTCCAGCGCCTGCTGCACCAGGTGGTCGGCCTGGGCGCTGTCGCGCAGGTCGGCCACCACCGCGCTGGCGCCCAGCGCCTGGGCGCGGGCCTGCAGCGGTTCGGCCTGCACGTCGGTCAGCAGCAGGCGCGCGCCCAGGCTGGCCAGCAGGTCGGCCAGCGCGCCGCCCACGCCGCCGGCGGCACCGGTGACCAGCACCACGCGGCCCTGCATCAGGTCGGGCGCGAAGACACTCATCCCTTGCGCTCCTGCAGGCAGTTGGCGCCATCGACCACCAGCAGCTCGCCCTGGATGTAGGCGGCGCCCGGCATGGCCAGGAAGGCGATGGCGGCGGCCATTTCGTCGGGCGTGCCGGCGCGGCCCATGGGCGTGTGTCGGGCGGCCTGGGCTTCCTCGGGCGTGGTGGATCCCGTGGCCACCCAGCCCGGGGCCACGCAATTGACGGTGACGCCCTGGCCGGCCACTTCCAGCGCCAGCGCCCGGCTCAGGCCCACCATGCCGGCCTTGGCGGCACTGTAGGCGGCTTCGCCGGGGTTGCTGACCAGCGGACCGGTGACCGAGGACACGTTGACGATGCGGCCGTGGCCGCGTGCCAGCATGCCCGGCAGCACGCGCCGCGTGACCAGGTAGCAGGTGTCCAGGTTGCGGGCGATGCTGGCGTGCCACTGGGCGTCGTCCAGTTCGGCCAGGGGCGTGAAGTCTTCGGCCTGGCCCTGCTGGGCCATGCCGGCGTTGTTCACCAGGATGTCGATCCGGCCCGCGTCGGCCAGCACCTGCGCCACCAGGTCGGTGGCGGCGGCGGCATCGGTGAGGTCGGCCACGTAGCCGCGCGCCACATGCCCGCGCTCGCGCAGCGCGTTGGCGCGGTCGTGCACACGCATGGTGGTGGCGGCCAAGGCCACCTCGCAGCCCAGCTCGGCCAGCAGCCGGGCAGTGGCAAAGCCGATGCCGTGTTCGCTGCCGGCGCCGGTGACCAGCGCCACCTGGCCACTGAGGCGAAACAGCGGGTGTTGGACGACGGACTCAGCCACGGCCCAGTTCCTTCAGGGCGCCGTCCATGGCCTGCAGCAGGCGGGTGAGGTCGGCGTCGGTGGTGTCGGGGCAGACCAGCATCATGTTGTGGAAGGGCGTGATCAGCACGCCGCGGTTGAGCAGGTACAGGTGCAGCGCGTGCTCCAGCGTAGGGTCCATGGCGGCACCGGCGGCGCTGCCATTGTGGGGCGGCTGGGCGCAGAACTGGAACTCGGTGCGCGCGCCCACCTGGGTGACGCACCAGGGCAGGCCATGGCGCTGGAACAGTGCACGCAGGCCGTCGGCCAGGGCGGCGGCGCGGGCGTGCATGGGCGCAAAGACCTCGGGCCGCAACAACTGCTCCAGCGTGGCGCGCATGGCGGCCATGGCCAGCAGATTGGCGGTGAGTGTGGTGCCGATGCCCGAGTGCCCCGGCGGCGCGGCGCGCTTGGCGGCCTGCGCGCGCGCGGCCAGATCGGCCGTGAAACCGTAGGCGGCGCAGGGCATGCCGCCGCCCAGCGCCTTGCCCACCACCACCGCATCGGCGGCGATGCCGTGGGCCCGCGCATAGCCGCCCGGGCCGCTGCTGAGGGTATGGGTCTCGTCCATCACCAGCAGCGTGTCGTGGCGGCGGATGATGGCTTGCGCGGCTTCCCAGAAGCCCGGCTGCGGCAGCACCATGCCGATGTTGGTCATCACCGGCTCGGCCAGCACGCAGGCCACGTCACCGGGCGCCAGCGCGGCTTCCAGTGCGGCCAGGTCATTGAACTCGACCACGCGGGTGGTGGGCAGCAGATCGTGCACCTGGCCCAGCAGGCTGGGGCGCTGCACCGGCTGGCCGGCTATCAGGTCGACAAAGACGTCATCCACCGTGCCGTGGTAGCAGCCATTGAAGATCAGCAGCACCGGCCGGCCGGTGGCAGCGCGCAGCCAGCGCAGCACGAAGCGGTTGGCATCGGTGGCGGTCATCGCGAATTGCCACTGCGGCAGGCCGAAGCGCTCGGCCAGCAACTGGGCGACCACCGCGCCGTCCTCGTTGGCCAGCATGGTGGTCAGACCGGCGGTGGCCTGGCGCTGCAGCGCGGCCGCCACCGGCGCGGGCGAGTGGCCGAACATGGCGCCGGTGTCGCCCAGACAGAAGTCCACCAGCGTGTGGCCGTCCACGTCGGTCAGCTGCGCGCCCTGGGCGTGCGCCACTTGCAGCGGGAAGGACGTGCCCCAGTCGTTCATCCAGTGCAGCGGCACGCCGAACATCAGGTGCTCGGCGGCGCGGCCGGCCAGCTCGCGCGAGCGCGGGTGTGTCTGGGCATAGCGATCGCGCTCTCGGGCGAGGAGTGCTTGGACACTCAGCGGGGACACGCCAGTGTCTGGCCGCTCGTGGGGGGCATGTGCGCTCATGAATCGAATCTCCGGGAACATGTGGGGCTGCGAGGGCCGTCGCAGGCGCCCGCCCTGGCGGCGGCAGCCGCGAATCTGGCTGCGCCTCTAGACCAACAGCAGCAGATGCTCGCGCTCCCAGCTGCTGATGACGCGGTTGTAGGTGGCGTATTCCAGCTCCTTGACGGCGCAGAAGGCATCGACAAAGGTCTCGCCCAGGATCTCCTTCATGGGCTCGCAGGCGCGCATGGCCTCGATCGCGTCTTCCAGGTGGCGCGGCAGCTCGTGGCTGACGTTCCAGGCGCTGCCCTGGGTGGGCTCGCTGGGCTGCAGGCCGCCCTGCAGGCCCAGCCAGCCGCAGGCCAGCGTGGCGGCCATCGCCAGGTAGGGGTTGGCGTCCACGCCGGGCACGCGGTTCTCCACGCGACGCGCGGCCGGGACTGACTTGGGGATGCGGATGCCGCAGGTGCGGTTGTCATGGCCCCAGCGCACATTGATGGGCGCCGACATGTAGGGTGCCAGCCGGCGGTACGAATTGACGTAGGGCGCGAACATCGGCATGACCTGCGGGATGTAGGTCTGCAGCCCGCCGATGAAGTGGTGGAACAGCTCCGACGGGCCGCCATCGGCCCGGCTGAAGATGTTGGCGCCGTCGGCATCGACGATGCTTTGATGGATGTGCATCGCGCTGCCCGGCTCGCCCTCCATGGGCTTGGCCATGAAGGTGGCGAACACGCCGTGGCGCAGCGCGGTCTCGCGCACCGCGCGCTTGAACAGGAACACGCGGTCGGCCAGCTCCAGCGGTTCGCCGTGGCTGAAGTTGATCTCCATCTGGCCGGGGCCGGCTTCGTGGATCAGTGTCTCGACGCCCAGCTGGTGCTGGTCGCAGAAGTTGGACAGCTCCATGAAGAAGGGGTCGAAGTCATTGACCGCGTCAATCGAGTAGCTCTGCCGACCCACCTCGGGCTTGCCGGTGCGGCCCAGCGGCGGCTGCAGCGGCTCGTGCGGGTTCTGCTGGCGGGCCACCAGGTAGAACTCCATCTCGGGGGCGACCACCGGCTTCCAGCCCTGGCGTTCGTACAGCGCCAGCACGCGGCGCAGCACCGCACGCGGCGACAACTGCACCGGGCGGCCGTCCCACTCCTCGCAGTCGTGAATGACCACCGCCACCGGCTCGGCGGCCCAGGGCACGATGCGCACGGTGGCGGCATCGGGCTTGCAGACCATGTCGGGGTCGGTGTCGCCAACGAACGGGCCGTTGTCAGGCTGCTGGCCGTTCACCGTGTTCAGCAGCACGCTCTTGGGAATGCGCATCTCGCCGCTGGCCAGGAACAGGTCGCGCGGCAGGATCTTGCCGCGGGCGATGCCGGTCATGTCCGGGATCACGCACTCGACCTCGTGGATGCGGTGGCGTGAGAGGAAGTCGTGCAGGGGGGTGTCCATGCCCGGCAGTGTAGCCGAATGGCATAGATGTGATCACAAAAGTTTGGTCAGACTCTGGGTAATTCTGGAAGTACGAGGCCGCTGACAGGTGATTTGCGATCTGACCCAGTCGGGCGTGCCATCGGGGCCGGCGGCAACTGCAGCGCGTCCAACGGGCTGCGCGAGCCCAGGCCGCCCACCTTCAGCACATGCGTGTAGATCATCGTGGTGGACACATCCGCATGGCCCAGCAACTCCTGCACCGTGCGGATGTCGGCGCCCGACTGCAGCAGGTGCGTGGCAAAACAGTGCCGCAATGTGTGCGGGGTGGCGGGGCGGGCAATGCCGGCGGACTGGACGGCGCGTTTGAAGGCGCGCTGGAAGCTTTGATCAAACAGGTGGTGTCGGCGGATCACGCCGGTGCGGGGGTCGGTGCTGTGACGGTCCTGCGGGAACACCCAGAACCAGGCCCAGCTCAGCGGCGCGCGCGGGTATTTGCGCGCCAGCGCGTGCGGCAACTCGACCCCGCCGCGGTCGTGTGCCGCATCGTCGGCCCACAGGGTTCTGGCCTGGGCCAGTTGCTCGCGCAGCGCGGCAGCCAGACTGGCGGGCAGCATCACCACCCTGTCCTTGTCGCCCTTGCCCGAACGCACGATGATGGCGCGGTGGGTGAAGTCGACGTCCTTGACGCGCAGGCACAGGGCCTCAGAAATGCGCAGACCGGTGCCGTACAGCAGCTGCGCCAGCAAGCGGTTCACGCCCTCCAGTTCCGCCAACACGGCGCTCACTTCCTGCACCGAGAGCACCACCGGCAAACGCTTGGGCGGCACCGGCCGACCGATCTCGTCCATCCAGGGCAGTTGCAGACCCAGGACCTCGCCATAGAGGAACAGCAGTGCCGACAAGGCCTGCCCATGGCTGGACGGCGACAAGCCGCGATCAGCGGCCAGGTGGGTCAGGTAGGCTTCGACCTCGGGCCCGCCCATCTGCGCCGGATGGCGAAGGCCATGGAAGCGGATGAACGCCCGGCACCAGAACACATAGGCCTGCTCGGTGCGCAGGCTGTAGTGCTTGGCCCGGATGCGCGCACGCAGCCGGTCCAGCAGACGCGGCCCTGCCGCCGCGGACGCCACGGCCTTTTCTGCCATCGTTGCCTCCCTTGGCAAACCCCCGGCTGCGCTGCAGAATGGTTTGTAACAGGCGCCGGTTTTCGCGCCCAATTTAATACTGGATAAACATCCAGTCAAGCCAGGGAAAAAGACAGATGCGACAGGCACTTGCGATTGCAAACGGCGGCCATCTTAGGGCGCAGTGGTCCAATAGTGGCGCAGGCTGTTGAGCCCCAAAACACGTTAGCAACTGTGTTGCGCGTCAAGCCCTGGAGCCCAATTGGTGTGGTGCTTGAGCATGGCGTTCATGATGGTGAGCAACTTGCGCATGCAGGCGGTGAGCGCGACCTTGGCGGGCTTGC
>NZ_JAGQDD010000038.1:0-8952 GCF_018069845.1 Ideonella alba | reverse complement strand
CCGAGGAAGACCCTCGGCTTCAGGACGCCGGCTGAGATGTTCAGCCAGACCGTTGCATTGACCAGTTGAATCCGCCAGACCAAGTGGACACCAAGATTGACGCCAAGGGTGTGCGCCGCAGACGGCACGGCGCGGAGTTGAAGCGGCAGGTTCTGGCCGAGTGCGCGTCGCCCGGGGCGTCGGTGGCCAAGGTGTCCATGTCGCACGGCCTGAACGCCAACCTCGTACACAAGTGGAGGCGGCAGGCCCAGTGCGGCGCCGAGCCGGTCAGTGCGTTCGTGCCGATCGCCATGGCTGCGGTGCCAGTGGCGAGCGAGTCGGCGCAGTTCGTGGAACTTGAGTTGCAGCGCGGAGCGATCAGCGTGCGCGTGCGCTGGCCGATGGCAGGCGCCTCCTTCTGCGCGGCCTGGCTGCGCGAGATCCTGCGTTGATCCGCGTGGACAGGGTGTGGCTCGCTGTTGAGCCGCTGGACATGCGTGCCGGGACCGAGTCTGCCCTGGCGCGCGTCGTCAAGGTCTTCGGTGAGGCCCGCCCGCACCACGCTTACCTGTTCGCCAACCGTCGAGCCAACCGCATGAAGGTGCTCGTGAATGATGGTTTCGGCGTGTGGCTTGCGGCTCGGCGTCTGAACAGCGGCAAGTTCGTCTGGCCCAGGGATACGGGCTCGACGCTGACCTTGACCCGCCCCCAGCTCGATGCATTGGTGCTGGGTCTGCCCTGGCAGCGCCTGGGCGAAGCCGGAGTCATCACCGTGCTGTAGGCAATTGCCGGATGTGCCGATGCGGCTGGGCACAGGCTCTGGCACGGATCACCATCCGTGATCGCCGACACGTCCTTCGACACCCTGGATCCGCAGCAGATGCGCCAGGCGCTGCGCGCGCTGCAGGCCGAGGTGGCGCGCCAGGACGAGATCATCCAGCGCCAGGAGCGCGAGGCCGCGTTCAAGCAGGCCACCATCGACAAGCTCACGCACGAGATGGCCGTGCTCAAGCGGCTGAAGTTCGCCGCCAAGAGCGAAGCGTTCTCGGCTGAGCAGAAGAGCCTGATCGAGGAGACCATTGACGCCGACCTGGCGGCGCTGGCCCGGGAGATCGAACAACAGACGCCTGAGACGAAGGCGCCGCAGGACAAGCAAGGCCCCAAGCGCGAGAAGCTGCCGGCGCACCTGCCGCGCCGGGAGATCCGCCACGAGCCCGAGAGCACCACCTGCGGGTGCGGCTGCGCGATGAAGCGCATTGGCGAGGATGTGGCCGAGAAGCTGGACTACCAGCCTGGTGTCTTCACGGTAGAGCGCCACATCCGCGGCAAGTGGGTGTGCGCCCAGTGCGAGACGCTGGTGCTGGCGCCGGTGGCGCCGCACATCATCGACAAGGGCATCCCGACGAGCGGATTGCTGGCCCAGGTGCTGGTGGCCAAGTTCCTGGACCACCTGCCGCTGTACCGCCAGGAGGCGATCTTCGAGCGTGCGGGGCTGGCAATCGCGCGCTCGACGCTGGCGCAGTGGGTTGGCGAGTGCGGCGCGCAACTGCAGCCGCTGGTCGACGCGCTGACAGCTGAACTCCTGAGGCACGAGGTGCTGCACGCCGACGAGACGCCGGTGGCGATGCTCAAGCCGGGCAACGGCAAGACGCACCGGGCGTACCTGTGGAGCTACTGCACGACGAGCTTCAACCCGGTGAAGACCGTCGTCTTCGACTTCGCCGAGAGTCGCGGCGGGCAGCATGTGCGCGAGTTCCTCGGGCTACCGGGCAGTGCGCAAGCGCCTGGCTGGACGGGCCGACTGGTGACGGACGACTTCAGCGGCTACAAGGCCTGCTTCGACATGGGTGTCACCGAGGTGGGCTGCATGGCCCACGCGCGGCGCAAGTTCCACGAACTGTGGGCCAACCACGGCAGCCAGGTCGGCGAGCAGGCGCTGAAGTTCTTCGTGGCCCTCTACGACGTCGAGCGCGACGTGCGGGAGCTGGCGACCGACGAACGCAAGACCATCCGGCAAGAGCGGGCCCGGCCGATTGCCGATGCGCTGCAGCAATGGCTCGTGCAGCAGCGACAGAAGGTGCCCGACGGATCAGCCACCGCCAGGGCGATCGATTACAGCCTGAAGCGATGGATCGCGCTGACGCGCTACATCGACGACGGCGACTTGCCGATCGACAACAACTGGGTCGAGAACCAGATCCGGCCGATCGCCATCGGACGATCGAACTGGTTGTTCGCAGGCTCGCTTCGAGCGGGCAAGCGCGCCGCTGCGGTCATGAGCCTGGTGCACTCGGCGCGCCTCAACGGCGTCGACCCCTACGCCTACCTCAAGGACGTACTGGAGCGCCTGCCGACGCTCCCAGCCAGCCGTATCGCCGGGTTGCTGCCGCATCGCTGGCAGACCTGCCCCGTCGCTGCCTGATCACCACCCTCGTCGTCAAGACGGGTTCGCCGGACGCTTACGAAGTGAGTGGAGAACCCTGCCCCCGCCCGTCGGGCAGCTTGAGCGCGCATTGAAGTTGCATGTCTTCTGTCAAGCGTGCACTATTCTTTTGTCTTCTATGCGACCACTCCTATGCACAGCATGACCCTCTAGCAACTGCGCGCCACCGCGGCGGCCGGTGGTGTTGCCGGCGTGACCCTCAAGGGTCAGGGCGGCGGCTTCATGTTGCGCATCGCCACCTGCAGCGGCCAGGATGCGGTGCTGGCCAAGGCGCGCAGCACCGAGCCGCGTCGTTTCGGCAACCCGGCCTCGGCGATGATCTTGCTGCGCGAAGTCGGTATCGCAGTAGCGCAGCTCGACGCCACCGACTGGGATCCGAGCAAGAAGGACATGAGCCGAAGCCGGTCCAGCCAGGCAGAGGCGATGCGTGTCGCCCACCAGGCGATAGCCCACAACCGGTGGCTGGCTGCCGAGATTCAGGCGTCGCTGGACGATGCGCAGCCGAGCGCGCTGCATGACGAGGTCATGGCAGCCATGGACTCCGAGATCGACGCCATTGAGCGTGGGCGCGCCAAGCCGGTGCGTCGGGCGCGTGCATGAACAGGCGACCACGGCAGCCTGAGGCCGTGATCGCCCAGGCGATGCTGGCCGCGGCGCACGAGGCGCGGCCCAGTCTCATCACCGCCGACGAAGCAGCCGCGTTGGAACGTCTGTTGGCCCACGCACAGCGCGATTCCGGGCAGAGTCGGCGGGTCGCAGACTTCCTTCTGGCCTGGTGGAACAGTCGCAGTTGCGGCGCCTTCGATCTGACCTCGCTGTGGTCGCTGGACACTGCCATCGTCGCCGACATGACCGTGGTCCTTGGCTTGATCGGACGCGTCCATCGCTACCCCGACAGCTTGGGCTATGAGGCTGAGTTCAAACCGCTCGTCAAGGCGTGGCGGCCACAGCTCGGTGACTGATGTCGGTGGGTGAGTACAGCGTCGTGTGGCGCCCCAAGGCATCTTCGGACCTTCTGAGCATCGTTCGCTACATTGCCCAGGACAGCCCCACACGCCTTCTTCGCCTTTTCCCGGGCGGTGCGGCGTGTGGTTTACACCACCAAAGCCATCGAGAGCCTGCACAGCCGGCTGCGCAAGATAATCAAGACGCGGGGCCACTTCCCCAGCAACGACGCGGCCACCAAGCTGCTGTGGCTGGCGCTGCGCAACATCACCGCCGACTGGGGCCGCGCTGCCAAGGAGTGGCGCGAGACGATAAACCAGTCCGCGGTACTCTACGAGGAGCGATTCACCGCGCCGGCGCAGGCCGGGCGGTAAGGGGTTGAGCCATGAGTACATGGCTCAACCGGGGCGCCTCCAGCGGCCTGGCAGGGGCCTGAAGACATCAGAGAGATCAGCCAACAGCCAATTCACCCACCCGCCTCACACACGGAAATCCGGACACCCCCCTCGCAACATGCGCTTCGCTGATAATCCCTAGAAACGGGCCCCAAGCTGCCCAGATTCGCATGGCTATCCCCCGTCGTGCGTCGTCCAACCAGCCGGAAAATCTCTCGTGCAAGACTATACTGAAAGCACTGTTCCCGACAAACCGACCGTCGACGGACTGGAGTCCAAATGGTCAAGGATTTGGGAAGAAGCAGGCACCTACAGGTACATTGACGGCGCGGGCCGTGCCGGCGCCTTCGCCATCGATGCGCCCCCGCCGACCGTGTCAGGTTCTCTGCATGTCGGCCACGTGTTCAGCTACACCCACACCGATATCATCGCGCGCTATCAGCGCATGTGCGGCAAGCGCGTGTTTTACCCGATGGGATGGGACGACAACGGCTTGCCCACCGAGCGCCGCGTGGAAAACTACTTCGGCGTGGTCTGCGATCCGACGAAGCCCTACCAGCAGAACTACGCCCCCCCCGCGCAGCCCGCAGCGAAACGTGGACAGTACGACCGGATCAGCCGGCGCAACTTCGTCGAGCTTTGCCTCAAGCTCACGCATATCGACGAGGCTGCGTTTCACGATCTGCTCGTGAGGCTTGGCCTATCGATTGACTGGAACCTCACGTACAACACGATCGGCCCCCGCGCGCAGCGTATCAGCCAGAAAGCGTTCCTGCGCAACCTTCGACGCGGCGAAGCGTACATGCAAGATGCGCCTTCGCTCTGGGATGCCACATTCCAAACGGCAGTGGCGCAAGCGGAACTTGAGGACCGCGAAACTGCGGGCGCCTTCTACAAGATCACGTTCCACGCGGCAAATGGCGACCTTGTCGCCGTCGATACGACGCGACCGGAATTGCTGCCTAGCTGCGTGGCGTTGGTCGCTCATCCTGACGATGTGCGCTACGCCGGCCTGTTCGGCTGTTCGGTGCACTCGCCGGTGTTTGGCGTCGAAGTTCCGGTGCTTGCGCACAAGCTGGCCGTGCCGGACAAGGGCACTGGCATTGCGATGGTGTGCACGTTTGGCGATGTCACAGACGTTATCTGGTGGCGCGAGTTAGACCTGCCGAGCCGGTCCTTGATGAACAAGGACGGCACCTTCCAGAAAGAAGCGCCGGAGTGGATCCGCGCGGCCGGCAGCGCAGAAGCCTACGCAAAGATGGCGGGCAGATCACCGAACCAGGCGCGTTCGGTGATCGAAGAGTTGCTCAAGACCTCGAGCGAGCTTCTGGGGGAACCGCGGCCGATTACTCACGCAGTCAAGTTCTACGAGAAGGGCGAGCGGCCGCTTGAGATCATCTCCACGCGCCAGTGGTACATCCGCAATGGCGGGCGCGATACCGACCTGAGGGCCGAGTTACTCGAAAGAGGCCGCGAGATCGACTGGAAGCCTACGCACATGCAGTCGCGCTTTGAACACTGGGTGAACGGACTGAACGGCGACTGGCTAATCAGCCGCCAACGAATCTTCGGCGTGCCCATCCCCGTGTGGTACCCGCTCGATGCGGAGGGCCAGCCTGACTTCGAACACCCGCTTGTCCCCGACGAGTCCGAGCTGCCTATCGATCCCTCATCCCACTCGCCGCGCGGATACACGGAGTCCGCGCGCGGGCAGCCGGGCGGCTTCATCGGAGACCCCGACGTGATGGACACGTGGGCCACCAGTTCGCTCACGCCCCAGATTGCGTCGGGCTGGGATGAAGACGGCAGCCGCTTCGATTCGCTCTTCCCGTTCGACATTCGTCCCCAGGGTCACGACATCATCCGCACGTGGCTGTTCGGCACACTGGTGCGAGCCCATCTCGAGGAGGGGAAGCTTCCGTGGCGACACGCGCTGATCTCAGGCTGGATCCTCGATCCGGACCGCAAGAAGATGTCGAAGTCGAAGGGTAATGTGATCACGCCCGCAAAGCTACTGGACGATCACGGGTCCGACGGGGTGCGGTATTGGGCCGCTATGGGTCGCCCCGGCGCCGACACTGCTTTCGAGGAAAGGCAGATGAAGATTGGGCGGCGTCTCGCGACGAAGGTCCTAAACGTCGCGAAGCTCTCCGCGGGACTCGTTCCGACGAGGCCCGCTGCACTCGAAGGCGTCGATTCGCAGATGCTCGCGAAGCAGTCGCGCGTGCTCGCGCAGGCGACGGCCGCGCTGGAAGAGTTCGAATATAGCCGCGCGCTGGAATCGCTTGAATCGTTCTTCTGGTGGTTCTGTGACGACTACGTCGAGCTCGTAAAGACGCGCGCCTATACGGAAGGCGCCGGCTCCGCTTCGGCGCGCCACGCGATCGCTACCGCAATCGACCGCCTTCTGCGCGCGTTCGCGCCGTTTATGCCTTTCGTCACCGAAGAGGCGTGGTCGTGGGCACACTCGGACTCGATCCACCTCAGCGCATGGCCCGCAGGTGACGCGCGGGAGTCTGCCAACGCGACAACGCACTTGGACTTCGCGTGCGACGTCCTGCGCCAAGTGCGCAAGTTCAAGTCAGAGCGGCAAGTTTCGATGAAGACCAAGGTCGGCAACCTCCATATCGAGGATGCACCGTCCCGCTTGGATCTGCTCTCCGTCGTCGAACAGGACTTGCGTGCAGCGGGTGGCGTGGAAGGTCCCATCGCGACTTCTCAGGCCGATTCGCTGAGTGTTACGCTGACGCTAATCGACGAAGACCAAGCGTCCGGCAATCATTGACATCGCATGGCGGTCGCTTCTGCATCAGTCGGACCATCGAGGGCTGAAACCCCTCGCGCGGCCGGCAACGGCCCGCGAGTGCGCGTAAGCTGAGCGGGCATTCGAGGTGCGATGCCCTTCGATGCTCGTTTCCACCCGCCGCAGAGACCTGCGACAGGTATTTCAGCCCTCAAGCGGGCCATGCAGACGGATCTCCGCTCTTGACCAGCCACACCAACCGGCGCGCGTTGTAGGCGGCGCACTGCAGAGTGATGGCCAGTGCGTTGCGCGCCAGGGTCATCGCGCGCACACACTTGCCGCCTTGCTGCGCCAGGCTGGCGAAGACATGCTCGACGCGAGCACGGGTCTTGTTGATGGTGCGGTTGCGCTGGTTCAGCCGCGCCTTGGCGGTCTGGCCCAGTTTGGCTCGGCGCGCGATCCCTTCTTGCAGTCCCCGCGCTTGCAGCACCTGCCGGTTCGTCTGGCTGTCGTAACCCCTGTCCGCCAGCAGTCGATCCCGCGTGTTGGCGGCCTGCAGCACATCGGGAAGTTGTTGTCCGTCGTCCGCGTTGGCCGGCGTGATCTTCAGCTCTCGGTTGAGCTTGTAGCGCCCATCCACGTTGCCGTGCAGCTTGTAGCCGTAGAAGGCCTTGCCGTGCTAAATCGTCCAGGGTGTGGGCCAGGCGCTTGGCGCTCTAGCCTTCCGGCGCATCGCCACGGTTGAGCGCCTCGCGTTCCTTGGCGTTGGCTTGCGCAATCGGGGCCTGCACGATGCTGGCGTCCACGATCTGACCGCCACGCGGAATCAGGCAATGCTGCTGCAGTTGCTGGCTCAGGGTCTCGAAGATCGTAAGCGTCCGGCCATCCCATCCTTGACGACAGTGGCCTACCGCACCTTGTTCGGCCTGATCGCTGCAGCGGGGCTCAGATTGTCGGAAGCGTTGAAGCTCACGCTGGGTGATGTCGATCTCCAGGGTGGCATGCTCACCGTGCGGCAGACCAAGTTCCACAAGTCCCGCTGCCTGCCGCTTCATGCGAGCACGGTGCTGGAACTTGGTTTGTACCGGCAGGCCCGGAACCGACGTCATGACGTCGAGGAGCGCGCCCCGTTCTTCGTCTCGTACGACGGCGGGCACTTGGCGAGGCGCACGGTGGATAACGTCTTTCTGCGCCTGCAGTTGCGACTCGGTTGGCGCTCCCGAGGCGACCATCCCCATCCTCGTATCCACGATCTGCGTCACACCTTCGCCGTGCGTCGCGTACAACTCTGGCGCGAGACGGGTCAGTCCATCGACCACGCGATGTTCTGGCTATGCACGTACCTGGGCCATGCCAAGATCTCCGACACCTATTGGTACCTGTCCGGCATTCCAGAGCTAATGGACACCATCGGTGCGCGGTTCGAGCGCTTCGCCGGCATCGACGGGCAAGGGGCTGCGCGATGAGCCGCCAGACCACCCCGACGTTCGCTGGCCTCGTGCGAGAGATCTTCACCGACTAAATGGTGCAGCAGCGAGCCTTGAGCCCGCGCACTGTGGCCTCGTACCGTGACACCTTCGTGCTGCTGCTGCGCTTTGCCGAAGAGACGCGGCGCCTGCCGGACCACGGGATGAGGATTGCCGATCTGAACGCCCGGTTCCTGGCCGACTTCCTTGATCATCTGGAGGTGCGGCGACACAACTCTGTTCGAAGTCGCAACGTCCGACTGGCAGCGGTGCGGGCGTTCTTGAAGTTCGCAGCCAGGCGGGATCCGGACAACCTGGGCGTGATCGAGAACGCCTTGGCTGTGCCCATGAAGCGCTTCGAACGCAAGATGGTCGGTTACCTGCAGCGCGAGCAGATGCTGGCGGTGATCGAGGTGGCGACCGACACCTGGATCGGGCAGCGCGACCGGCTCTTGCTCACGCTCATGTTCAACACGGGCGCGCGCGTCTCCGAGATCATCGACGTGCGCGTTGCTGACATCGTGCTCGGCCCGACCAACAGCGTCCGGCTGCACGGTAAGGGAGGCAAGCAGCGCTCACTGCCACTGTGCAAGAGTTCGGCCCAAGCCGTGCGCGACTGGTTGCACTTGAACCCTCAGTTGCGCGACAAGTCCCCACTGCTACCTGGGCGCGACGGGCATCCGATGACTAGGGCCAACGTCGCCCAGCGGCTGCAGTTGGCCGTGGAGGCGGCGTCGGCCCGATATCCACAGCTCGAGCGAATGTCGGTATCGCCGCACGTCGTGAGGCACTCCACGGCGATGAGCCTGCTGCAGTCGGGTGCCGATCCCTGTGAGATCGCGCTGTGGCTGGGTCACAAGCGAGCCCAACCCGGCGCGGTGGTCACGCGACACTCGCGACTGGATGTATCGACCCAGTGAGAACCTGCTCAGGTGTTAATGTCGAAAGGACGACATCATGAGTACGTTGATGGACGAAGAG
>NZ_JAGQDD010000037.1:0-18039 GCF_018069845.1 Ideonella alba | reverse complement strand
GGCGCTGAACATGAGGACCCCCGCTGAGGCTTATGCAATAGCGGCTTGAGCTGAGCAGGTTCTGCTGGGTCGATACAGTCGAGCACGACGGTCTCGATGCCCTCGGTGAAGGCCGCACCCGACAGGCGGGTGACGCGCAGCGCGGCGGGGGTGCCCTTTGGGGCGTGGGTGCCGGCCGGCAGCGCGATCCAGACCTCGAAGGGGGCCTGAGCGCCGATGCCGTGGATCTCCAGGGCCGAGAGCAGGCACACCACGGTCTTGGGTGCCAGCCGGGTCACCTCGATCGCCGATTGGTGTGCGCTCGGTGATCCGTCGGCGCCGGTGTAGAGCCCGCGGCCAACGCGACGCACCTGGCCGCGTGCAGCCATTCGGGAGACCGTGCGCGCAGGGATACCGGCCGAGGACAGTTCGCGCGACGATACCGCGGGTTGCTTCGCGGCAAGGCGCAGCAGCTTGGCGGCATGGCTCTGTACAGGCATGCCGACATGGTAACAAAGTGCACTACTTATGCGCAAGTAATGCACTTTGAGGTCATCCTGCGATAGCTGTCAAGGATGTGCGCTCTGCCCGATTGGGCACTGTCCTGAACGAAGGGGTGCGCGGTTGAGGGAAGGTAGGCATCGGCTCGCCAGACCGACGCCACGTCCAGATCGGGGCGTCATCTGCGGCGCCGGTCTCAGGGCCCTGCGAGGACTCGTCGGCGTAAGCTGGCACTATGAACAGCATCGGCGCCGACCCTTCGCAGTCGGTCAGCACGGCGCTCGCGATCCGGTCGCTCCCGCCGAGGTTGTAGTGAAGGCACTTCACAAAGGAACGGTTCTCGCCGACGAGCCGATCCAGAAGCTGCTTCTCGAACCCGTCGGTAAACGGGAGCCATTGGCTCGTGACGGGCATCAGGCACAGTTCCTGGATCGCCGGAACGCCGGCATGGCTCACGCCGAAGGTGGCGATCATCACCATGTGGATGTCGTCGCTGGCGCCCCAGAGCGCCAGCTCGGGCTCGAAGCGCTGGCCGAGCCGCCGGTACAGCTGCTCGTCGATGGCGAAGGCCTGGTCGGGCATGTGCTTGACCACCGCCTTGAAGCCGTAGCGCGCGGGCATGATCTCCTTGACCTCGCCGATCAGCAGCATCAGGTTTTGCGGTTGCGCTGGATTGGCGGCTGCCTGCTGCCACTGCGCCAGTCGCCGCGCGGTGATGGCGTCGCGCTCGTCGACCGAGAACGGCTCCGGGAGGTAGAGGCGTGAGCCGAGGCTGTGACCACGGGTCGACGTGTGCAAGGCCGCTTGCACAAGCTTCCGGCGCACGGTTGCCCAGCTTCGCTTGCCGGCAAATCCCGGATGCCAGCGTGTCAGCTCGGCCTGGTCCCACAGGTAGTGCAACAGGCCTCGCAACGAAAGCTTGGTGCCAGACGAAGAGACGCTGTCACTCGCGCCACCGGCCGGCGGCATGATCGATCGGCCGGGCATCCTTGTCAGCGGGAAGTCCAGCTTCAGCACGGTCTCACCGGTGGCTGGGTCTTCGGTGATTGCGCTGCCCAGCACCTGCCCCAGGCCGGAGAACTCGGCCGGCGGTTCGTAGGACGGGCAGTCGGGCGCGTGGTGGCTGCCGGTGTCGGGCATGCGCTTGACGATGTAGCCTTCGTCCAGGCCCGCGAGCCGCGCCACGTACATCTCCACGCCTTGTGGCCGGCACAGGCAGCGTGGGCGCCGGTGAGTGGCGTGGGCCTCAGCAATGGCCTGCGCGAAGCCCGGTGATCCGACTGCGAACCGCTGGCCATCGATCTCGTAGACCGTGCCTTGAGTTGAGACGCCTGAGGCTGACGCTTCCATCTGGATGACCTCACCGTGCGGGCGACGGCGACGCCCGGTCCCGCGAACGCTGCATCTCTGGCGTGGGGACGATCAGCGGCCGCTGCGAGGGCGCCGCCTTGTCGTAGACCTTGACCTTGGGCGCTTGGCCGGCGCGGATGCGTTGGGCCAGCTTCTCGGTCGCGGCGGCCATCACGGCGTCGCGCTGCTTCGAGGGCACCTTCTTGTCGACCAGCACCGCTTCGATGGCGGCGAGCACGGCTTTGCGGCCGCCGCTGCCGCGGGCGGAGGCCTTCTCGGCTGGCGCCGCGGTGGCGCCAGGGCCGGCGTTGCGGTCCGGCTCGATGCGGTTGACCAGGCGCGCCTCGCGTTCACGTTTGAGCACCTCCAGGTCGGCGGGGTTCGGGTCGTAGCCCAGGGTCTTCACGCCGCGCGCCGAGGCTTCCAGCCAGACCATGCGCTTGAAGTCTTCGCTGCCCGAGATGCGCAGCGCCTTCCAGTTGCGGGCCTCTGCCACGTCGACCATGGATCGGGCGACCGAGGGGCTGCTGGTGTCGGTGGCCAGGCGGAAGGTTGACTCGGTGAAGGCCACGCGTGAGGTGTCGCCACGGAAACGGTACTCGGTGCGGCCGATGCTCACGTCACCCACGGTCACCGGGGTCCGCTTGATGATGTAGCGGTCCATCAGCGCCGCTTCGAGGCGGGCAACCAGTGCGGCTCGTTCGGCCTGGGCATCCATCTTCGCGATGGCCCTGGCGTCGGCCTGCTCGGTCGGGGCCTTGGTCTTGGCCTTGCCGACGGCCGGTGCTGGATCGGCGCCTGAGACTTCGGGCACATCCTCCCGGGCAAGCACCGGGTCCAGCGGTCGCTCGGGCGGCGCCGGGTGAGGCGTGCCACGCTGCCACCCGCCGTCGACCTTCTGGATCGGCGTGCGCTTGCCGTCTTCAGCCACGGCCACAAAGCGATTGCTGCCCAGCTGTTCGGCCTTGGCAACCATCTCTGGGAAGGTGTTGGCCCGGTAGGTCACATCGGCAAACGGGTCGCGCAGCTCGTACCGTTCTCCGGGATCCGGCTCTGGCGTCTGGAACTTCGCGATCGCCACCTGGGCCCGGTTGGCAGGTTCCACGGTGCCGCCCCGGGCAGGGGTGGCCTGGCGGACGGGTGTGCTGTCAGCTTCCATGATGACCTCACGGTGGTCGGTGGTTGCAGGTTCAGGGCTGGGCGGCGATCGTGGGGCTGAGGGTCACCGGTAGCGCGCGGTACAGCTCGATCTCGACCCGGCGGTTCAGGTTTCGGCCTTGGGCACTGGCGTTGTCGCCCACATGGTCGCCAACTGGCTGGTAGGTGGCTCGGATGCGGGCGGGATCCACACCCGCGGCCACCAGGTGGTTACGCACGGCCTCGGCCCGCTCCCGGGCGATGCGGCTCTCGATGGGGATGTCGCTGGTGCCGTCCGTTCGGCCCCGCAGCAGGATCAGCGGAGACGATTTGGCAGCCTCCACCAGGGCGGCGCTGATCTCCGGCGGAATCGCCACGTTCGTGCTGCCCAGCTCGAACCGAACGGTGTAGACGCGGTTGGCAGCCTCATGCGGCGCGTTGTTTCCCTGAGTTGAAGCAGTCACCATTTGGCGGGCCTGGAGGACAGCCAGCGACGTCGCAGTGGTTTCAGCGAGCCGGGTGTTCTCGCGGACCAGGATGCGGGTGTTCTGAAGCTCGTGCCGGCAGGTCTGCAACTCAACAGCCAAAGGCGCGTTGACCGGCCGCTTCTGAGATTCGTCCACGCCTGGCGGCTTGGGTGGCGAGCTGCACGAGGCCAGGGTCAGAAGCCAGGGCAGGAAGGGGGTGAGGGCGATGATGCCTCGCATGGCGGCGCTCCTGGGTCTAGGGGAGGGGGGCGGGTTCAAGGGCTGCTGGTGAGGCGAGGAGAACCCCGTCTTCGTCGGCCACTGGCTCCAGGACGCCACCGGCTTCGGAGGGGCCTGGCACCGGGCCGAGAAGGAAGTCGAGCACCGCGTCAGCCACCTGGTCTGGCGCGCCATCCGCCAGATCTGGCAGGCGGCTCATGTCGTAGGCCAGTTGCTCGATATCCAGGTCCTCGCCGGCCGGCAACTCATCGTCGGCAAAACGCCAGCGTTCCTGCACCCGGGCGAAGTGCAGGTCCATGTTCATGCCGGGCACGGCTGGGGCGGGCAACAGGCGCGCGGTGAAGGCCTTGTCGCGGTAGTAGCGGATCTTCTCGCCCAGGATGGGCTTGCAGTTCTCGCAGATCACCACCAGGCGCTCGCTGCCCAGTTCCTTGAACTCCTGCGGCAGCAGCAGGGCGCGGCGCTGCTCACTCTCGTTGCGGCTGACTGTGCTGTGGCCGGTGCCGCCGAGCGAGCGGCTGCGCCCGCGCGAGGTGGCGCGCTCGGTGAAGTGGCCGAGCATGGCGCTGTACTCGTCGGCGTCGCGCTGTTCACGCGGCGCAAAGAGGATCTGCAGGCCGTGATTGGTGGCAAAGGTGCGCGCCTCTTTGTCCCCATAGACGGCGTCCAGCTGCGACATGGCCTGCACCACCGTCAACAAGCGCAGGTTGTAGCCGGCCAGGAAGGCGGCGGCATGGGTGATGACGCTCACCCGGCCCATGGCGGTGAACTCGTCATTGACCAGCAGGCACTGTAGCTTGAGCGTCGGGTCCTGCTCGGGCAGGTGCTGGGTGTTGAGGCTGACGAGCTGTGAGAAGAACAGGTTCAGCAGCAGCCGGGCGCTGGCCAGCCGGTTGGGCGGGATGCGCACGTAGATGGACATGCGGCGACGGCGTACGTCCTCCAGCCGAAAGTCGTCGGCACTGGTGGCCGCGTCGACGATGGCATCCGCAAAGATCGTCAGCGGTGCATTGAAGGTGGCGACCACGCTGGACAGCGTGTTCTCGGAGTTGGACAGCAGGCGCTGCAGGGCGTCCGCGCACTCATCGGACAGCGGTGGGTGGGCGGATGAGGCTTGTTCGCGGCGCTGGGTGATCAGACCGCTCAGATGGTCTTTGAGGGACCGGCCCTTGCCCGAAGACTGGCGCAGCATCTCGCCGATTGTGCGCGGCAGTGATGGGGTTTCCAGCAGAAGCAGGCCCAGGCCCAGGAACAGGTTGCGCGCCTGGTCGTTGAAGAAGGCTTCGGACGAGGTGCCGCTGCCGTCGTTGGGAAAGAACACCTGGCCGATGGTGAGCAGGTCACCCACGCGGTGCAGCGGGCTGGTACGCACAGCCGTCAGCGGGTTCCAGCGGTGGCTGCGCGCTTCTTCATCGAAGGGCGAGAAGGCATAGACCGCCTGGCCATGCGCTGCGCGGTAGCCGGCGGTGATGTCGTAGTTCTCGCCCTTGATGTCCAGCACCACCACCGAGTCGGGCCAGTTCAGCAGGTTGGGAATGACCACCCCGACGCCCTTGCCGCTGCGCGTGGGCGCCGACAGCATCACCGACAGCTGCCCTGTCAGCGACAGGAACCGGCCGCGATGCCGGCCGATGAGGATGCGCGGCGCGCCGTGCCCACCCGTCAGCCCGGCGCGCTGGACCTCGGCCGCTGTGGCAAACCGGGCGTCGCCATGCAGTGCTCGCCGAGGGCGCGTGGCAGTGAACAGCGCGGCGGGCAGCAGGATCAGCAGGCCGAGGCCCGAGACGCCGATGGCGAGCTGGAGCTTTCTGCGCAGTGGCGCGTCGTCGGCGTACAGCGCCCAGTAGTGCACGATGCTGCCGAAGTAAGCCTGCCTGGGGTTGGCCTTGTTCAGCACCAGGAAGAGCACACCAGCCAGGTAGACCGCCGCGCAGGCCAAGGCGATGAACAAGACCACCGCGAAAACGGCCGCGACGAGCTTGCGGCCAACAGGCCAGGCCGAGTAGGGCAGGGCCATGGCACTGCTCATGCCACGCTCCACAGGGCGAGCTGGTCGTCCGAAGGGGGCTGCAGGCCCGGCACCAGTGTTCCATCGCCACCGCCACCCGGCAGCTGCCCCCGGCTTTGGCGGGGTTCGTAGAAGATCTCGGAAACAAAGCGCCCGCGCTCGTCGCGATCGAATTGCACGATGACATCGATGACGATGCCCAGCAGCCGCTGGATCTCGTGCTGCGCCAGGCCGCCGCCGGCACCGGTCTCGCGGATCATCAGCGCCATTTGCTCCAGCGCCAGAGTGCAACTGCCGGCATGCACACTGGTGATGCTGCCTGGGTGCCCCGAAGCGGCCAGCCGCACGAAGGAGAAGCACTCGTCGCCACGCACCTCGGCCAGGAAGATGCGGTCGGGCTTCATGCGCAGGCAGGCTTCCAGCAGCGACTTGGCCGTGACCCGGGCAGTGCCCTGGGCGTCCTTGCTGTAGAACAGGTGGACCACGTTGGGGTGGTGGGGCAAGGTCAGTTCGGCCGTGTCCTGGATCGTGATCAGCCGCTCGTGCCTGGGCACTTCCTCGACCAGGCCTTTCATGAAGGTGGTCTTGCCCGAGCCGGTCTTGCCGCTGACGACGATGGTTTGGTGCTTGCGCACCGCCAGCCGCAGAAATTCGGCATGGCGGCCGGCCGCCTTCAGGGCCAGCAATTCCTGCTCGAAGGGCTGCAGGTCAAAGCCTGACCAATGCTCCACCCGGGCTGTTCGCTCGAACAGGCCTTCGCGCTCGAAGTCATCCAGCCGCTTGATCAACTGCGAGGGCTTGCGCACCGTGATCGAGACCGTGCCGCGCGACACGGCTGGCGGGATGACGAACTGGATGCGCTCGCCACTGGGCAGGGTGGCCGAGAGCAGCGGCCGCTCCGCATTGACCTGCTGGTCGCAGAAGGTGGCCACCGCCGTGGCCAGCGACAGGCAGCGCTCCAGTGTCATCTCGGCGGCGGGCACGGTTTGCCAGCCGCGCACGGTTTCCACCAGCAGCTCGCCCGGCCGGTTCACGCACACCTCCAGCACGCCGGGCGTGTCCAGTTGGGCGCGCAACGGGCGCAGGAACTCCACCACCGAGGTGGCGTCGCCGCACCAGCCCTCGCCTAGTAAGTCGTGCTCGCAGGTCTGCGGGGTCATTGGGCACCCCCGGCAGGGGACATGCTGTCGCTGGGCCGCAGCTCATAGACCGCAGAGAAGTCCACGTCCCGCGCCACATAGATGCCGACGATGCCGCCCTGGTTCTGGTAGAGCAGCGGCGGGATGTTGATGGTGCTGTCCAACACCTTCTCGGCCAGCTTGCTGGTGTTGTCGGTGGTGGAGGGCAGCACAACCGTGGTCGAGTCGCGATCGGTGCTCTGGCCCTGGACGATCAGCTTCACCGAGTCGTCGATCAAGGAGAGCAGCAGGGCCGCGCCGATGCGCTCACCCCAGCGGTTGTCGATGTAGCCGTCCATGCCAGGCTCGCCCAGCGGGCCGGTGGAGGGCGACTCGATGTCGATCGTCACCCCCAGCGGGGTTCGGACGCGGGTCCACAGCACCGGGATGCGCACGGTGCCGGGCCGCACCGAGGCCACGCGGAACTCGCCGTCCAGGTGCGAGCCGCGCTCGATCAACAGCACGCGGCCGTCGTCGCTGTAGACGTTGCGCTGCACCTGGCAGCCGACGAAACCTGAGGTGGCGCTGATGACCCGGGTCTTCAGGGCACAGGTGAAGGCTGTCCCCTTGGGCAAGGTGAGGCTTCGGTTGCCCAGCATCGAGGCCGCAATCCGGGGGGTGCCAGAGCCCAGGAGCTGCCCACCGAACAGGCCGCCGCCGTTGGCGCTTCCATTGCCACTTCCCGTGGTGGTGCCGCCAAGTCCGCCGGTCCCTGGCAGCGGCGGCACCCCCAGGAGGGGCGAGGATGGCATCGCCCCAGTCGCCTGGCCGGTAGCTAGCGCAGCACTGCGGGTCAGGTTGTCGAGCAGGCCTTGCAGTTGGCGCTGGTAGCCCTGCAGGTTGCGGGTCGTGGCGGCCAAGGGGTCGTTTGGTCTGGCGCTGCCCGCAACAGGGG
Organism: Ideonella alba; assembly: GCF_018069845.1. Classification (NCBI taxonomy): domain Bacteria; kingdom Pseudomonadati; phylum Pseudomonadota; class Betaproteobacteria; order Burkholderiales; family Sphaerotilaceae; genus Ideonella; species Ideonella alba. Next base: position 10,284 of record NZ_JAGQDD010000037.1, on the reverse strand, counting down.
GCGCCTCGCCGCCAGGCTCGACCGCCATCGACTGGTGAGGTCCGGTGCCCGAAGGAGGGACGGCTCCCGGTCTGGCAGTGACCAGCAGGACGGGCGCATCCTCCGGCGCCAGCACCTTCTGCCCAGGTGACGCTGGCACGGCTGAACCGGTGCGACGCACTCCGATGGGCTCGGCCAGCTCCTCGGCCGTGGGCACCAGGGCCGGGATCAGCGGCGCAGTGGCGGGTGGTGCAATGGCCGAGGTGGCTGAGGCCGGGGTGGGCGGCATGGCCGGCAGCTCCAGCTTCCGCGGCTCGGCGGTCGCGGCGCTGGGCCGATCCCGCATCAGGGGCGAGGGACTGTCGCCGGACTTCTTGCCGCTGGCTGCAAAGCGCTGGACGGTGACTGCCGCCACGGCCACCAGCGAGACCAGCAGCAAGGCCAGGGCCAACAGACCCTTCCTGGATAGGGGCGGGCGGGAGGCGGCTTCGACATTGGGGATACCGGGCTCTCCGGGCAGCGGCGAGAGGCCGTTGCCGTCCGGACCTTGGTCAACACCCTGTTCGGGATCGTGCCCAAGGGGCGTGCGGGGATCTTGCGTCATGGTGTGGCTCCCTTGGGGTGGCCGAAGGGCAACCCTTCGGCCTTCAGCACCCGCTGCACGCCGGGTACGGTGGTGCCGTCTTCTGCGGGCCGGCCGTCCAGGTCGAAGGCCTCGTTCCACAGGCCCACCACGGCCGAGCCCGCGCGCAGCATCAGCCTGCGGCTGACCCGGTCCACCACCAGCAGGTCGTCCTCCATGCGGGCGTTGAGCAGCGTCTCGCTGCCATCGCCCAAAACATGGAACACGGCCGGCACCTCGCGGTTGCCGGGGAAGCGCAGGTAGGTGAAGCGGCCGTCGTCGAACACCAGGGTGGGCACGATGTCCTGAGACTCAGCCCCCTCGGCCACCGAGTACTGGGTGTTCAAGACAGGCTGCTTGGCCAGCAGGCGTTCGGCGACGATCTGTGTCGGTGACGGGGCAAGGAAGGGCGCCGGCAGCAGGACCGGGGCCACCGCGGCGTTGATGCCCCTGGCGCCCACAACAGCGACAGGAACAGGCGCCTTGACACTCAGGCGGTAGACCGGTGGCTTCGGGTCGCCATCAGCCAGCACGACAAAGCGGAAGGCATGCACTCGCCGGTCGGTCACTACGGCCAGGTTGTTCGCCGCGCCGGCCGCGCTCTTGGCCTTGACGAACAAGGTGCGGCCCCCGGGCTGGGCCGCCACGCACCATGCCGCATCGGCCTTGCTGCAGTCGCTGCCCAGTCCGACCGCCACCTCGGTGATCGCTTCATCAGCGGCCAGCACCACAAGTGTCACGCTGCCCCGCTTCACCGGAACGGTGACCACGACGCGCGGGTCGTAGACTACCTCGCGCAGGCGAGGGTCAGCCGGCTCCGAGGAGGCAGGCGCGGCACCACAGACCGCAACGGCCATGAGGGCAATGACCCAGGACGCCGCCTTCATGGCTTGGCTCCCTGCGGTGCGGTGTTGATCTCGGGATCCGACCGGTAGGCGGACACGACGAAGCCGAAGGGATTCTCGATCCGGTCCCGTTCCTTGGCCAGCACCTTGGGCTGGTACTGGTAGACGATGCTGGCCACATGCCGGGTGGTGATGTCGGGCAACAGGCGGTCAGTCAGCCGCACCAGCTTGTCGTAGGTGACTGTGGCTTCGCCCCGGTTGCCGGACCGGCCCGAGGCGGCCAGGCGCACGCCGACCACGTTGATGCGCCACTCCTCGGTAGCGCCGATCTTCTTGTGCAGGGCGGCCTCGCCTTCGAACTGCCGGTTGTAGTCGGCAAACACGGCTGGCACCGCCATCCGGGCGACCTGGTCGAAGTCGCGCTGCAGGAACGTCCAGCTGTAGCCCTCGCGGGCTCGGACGAAGGTGGCCAGGTTGTGCTTGTCCAGCGCTTCCATCGGCGGGATGGTTTCGACATCCAGGCGCTGCTGGATGGTGGTCTCGCCCGTGGTGCGGTCCACCACGATGGGAATCTCCACCACCCGGCGCAAGGGGCCCTGGACGAAGACGGCCGCCACACCGACCAAGCCCAGCACCAGGCTCGCTGCGGCCACCCACCAGGCCCGGCGCTCGGAGCGCTCCAGCAGCAGGACCCGGTCCACCTCCCACTCGCTGTTAGCCGCCATCTCGAGCGTGTCGGCGTCAGCTGGGGCGGCGTCGGGCGAGCGCTTGGGCCATGCAGCGGCTCGTCCTGGCATCAGGATGGCATTCATCGGTGGTCTCCTTGGGGCTGTGCCGGGTGCAGTGATTCAGCGCAGCGGGTTCCGGGAACGGAGTTCGGTGATCGACGCTAGGGCAGGTAGTCGGCCACCTTGCCGGTTCGGGTGAGCATCTGGTACTGGCGCTCTCGCTCGCGGGATCGGGCGATGCGCTCTTCACTGTCGGCCATGCCCTGCAGCATCTGCACCTGGGACATCTCGTGGGCCAGCAAGGCGTTTTCGGCGCCGATGCGGGCCTGGATCTCCTGCACCGCCTTCTGGTCGGTAGTGGCATTGATCTGGCCCATCAGCGACTGGATCTGCGCCAGCCGCCCGGCGGCAGACTTCATCGCGTCCTGCAGCAGGCCCTTGTGCTGATACGGCTGGGCCAGGGAGGCCTGGCAGCCCGTGCGGGCGGCGCCGCTCAGATCCATGCAGTTGTAGAGCATGCCCGCGTCGCGCAGCGCCTTGGCCGTGCTGTTCAGGCCGGCATAGCCTGAGTCGGTGACGGCATTGAGATAGGTGTAGGCCTCGGCCGGCACGTAGTTCTTCAACTGCGGGTTGTTGAAGACGTTGCCCAGGTTGCGCAGGCCGTTGATGCTGTCGAGCTGCCCCTGCAACTGGGTGATCTGCTGCACCTGGTTGTTGATCGCCGCGATGTCGTTGATCACCTGCTGCACCGTCTGCGCCAGGTTCGCGACATCGATGACCGGAATACCCTGGGCGCGCACGCCGAAGGTGCTGAAGCCGGCGAGGAGGACGGCGGCCAGTGTCTGACGAACTTGCATGGGGATGCTCCTGTGCCAGGGTGAGGTCAGGCCCGACCGCGCAGCGCGGCGAGCTTGTAGGCCGCAGCGCGCACCTTGCCGTAGCCGTGTCGCGCCGCTGCCTGAGCGGCCCGGCCCGCGGCGTAGGGCAGGCCGGTGCCCGCCTGGATGACGCCACCGGCCGAACCCAAGGCCCCGGAACTGCGCGCCGCGGAGGCCGAGCGCAGACCGGAAACCATCATCGCGTTCTGGATCATCTGAATGCCCTGCTGCACCGCAGCGCCGCCGGTGAGCGCGGAGGCCAGGCTCGGCGCCTGAAAGCAGATGATGGCCATCAGGGTCATCACGACGCAGTATTTGAGGCTTTCGCCGACGACGTTGAAGGTGGGGCCGAGGAAGCCACCCTGGTCCTGGATGGTCTGGACCAGTGCATCACCCATGTAGGCGCTCAGCCCAAGTGCGAAAAAGGCGAACCAGGTCAGAACGACAGCGTTCAGAAGCATCGACAGCCAGCTGTCGAAGAACCGCATGGTGGGCCGCCAGGCCAGGCACAGCACGAACAACGGTCCCACTGCGATCACAAAAGTCAGGAACACCTTGGACAGCGTCACTACGAACAGAGCGACGCACAGAAAGACAACGTTCCCAAGTGCCGTGACCACTGCGGCAAATACCAGATCGAGTCGGGTGATGCCGGCCTCCTTCAGAAGATCAAGCACCAATTGGCCGGCCTTGTCGTTGAAGGCGTCGAGGATGGCGTAGGGTGATGTGATCGTCGTCTGGTTGGCGACTGACGGAAGAAAAGTTGCAGCGACACCCGTAGCCAGTGCGTTGGCCGCTTCTGAAACGTTGCTGATGTAGACGCTGGACTGCAGCGCAAAGGCGAACACGAGGCCGATCTTGAAGATCTTCCACAGGAAGACCGGCACGGTCTCCGACACCTCGTTGCGAAGCACAGCCCAGCCGTAGAGCGCCACCCACAAGGTCATGGTGCTCAAGGCGATAGGAGCAATCCCGGCCATCAGCGTTGAGACGACGCCGAGCACGTAGGTGTTCAGCACACCGTCGAACTGCGATCCAACCCAGGTGAACATGGCATCACCTCGATCACTGCACCGCACTGTAGGGCAGCGCCTTGGTGCTCACACACTTGCTGCTGATGTCCGGGAACTGACACTGCATCCACTGGCCGCGAAGCTTCACGATCCACAGCCTGGGCCGCTTGTCTGCGCCGAAGGTTGAGGGGCGACAGGTGCCGGGCCGAGCGTAGATCTCCGTGCATTCGCGAAGACCCTCAGCCGTCTCGACCATCCGCCATCCGCTGGCCGTGCATGCTGGTTTGTCTGCAGCACAGGGTGCCGCCAAGGTGGCTGCCGGAAGCGGTGGGGTCTCCACCCGCCGCGTTCCATCCGGCATCACGTTGACGGCCTCGTTGCCGTTGACGAACTGGGCGCTGGCACCGGTGCCGACCAACGCCAGCACGGCCACCGCCACGACTTTGCAATAGGTCTTCATGCAGCTCTCCCAGCGTTGCGAAGCCTGCGATCTTGAACTTCGGCTAGCAGAACCGGAAGCCACTGAGACGGATCGTTGCCATGCCGTTCGCGAATAGCGTCCAGCAGGGTGACGTTGTCGGTGGTGGCCGAGAGCACGGTGATGAAGTCGTCCAGGCCCGAGAGGTCCAGCTCGCAGACGGCGCTGGCGTGCCCCTGCTTGATCAGGAACCGCCGGCCACCCTGAGCGCCCAGGCTGCGAACGATGTCGAACTCGGCCTGGGTCAGACCAAAGCCGTCGACGTACTCCTCGCGCACCGCCTCCGGGTTGGCCAGGAAGATCTTGGTGACACTCTGCTCGACCATCGTGCGGCCGATCGGGTGCCGCAGCACGTCGGACGGGCTCTGGGTATCGAAGATGCCCAGGCCGTTCTGCTTGCGAATGGTCTTCTGCTTCTGCTTGGCGAAGTCGCTGAAGATTTCGTGGTCCAGCGCCTTCCAGAATTCTGAGATCACGTAGATCAGCCGCTCGCCGTTGACGAGTTCCTCCATCATCTGCAGCAGGACCATCATCACCGGCGTGCGCACCTCGGGCAGGTCCAGGAACTCGGTGGAATCGAAGCCGATGACTTGGGCGGCTTGAAGATCAACCAGGCGGTTGTCGCCCGTCGCGCGATCGCCATCGAACACCCAGCCCAGCGCGCCCCCCTCACACCAGCGGCCCAGCCGCTCGTAGAGGCTGTTCTCGCCGGACTTGGGCAGGTTCTGCTGGACGGTGGAGAAGCGGCGCAGCGGCGCCGGCATCATCGCCACGGCCCTGACGGCCTCGGCGATGGCGCGTTCGTCGGCCGGCAGCAAGGGCAGGGCGGGCGTGGCGATGCAGGTGCGGACCAACTGCTCCCAGAACTGGATCCGCGCCGGCGTGGGTTCGAACCGCAGCGGGTTCAGGTGCGTGGGCTTGCCGGCTTCAAGCGTGAAGTACCGTCCACCCAGGGCGCGGATGGCGATCTCGCAGCCCCGGTCCAGATCGAACAGCACCAGCCGCGGCGCGGGGTTCCACTTGCGCGTCAGCGTCAGCAGGAACATCTCCAGCGTCGTCTTGCCCACCCCGGTGGAGCCGATGATCAGCGTGTTGCCCGGCAGTTTCTTGTCGGCCGAGTCTTCGCCCTCCGGGCTGCTGTGCAGGTTCAGGTAGAAGGGCTGGCCGGAGGGGGTGCGCAACAGGGCGAGGGCCTCACCCCAAGGGTTGCCGTCACGCTTGCCGCGGGCGAAGTTGTGGCCACTGGCAAGGGCCGCGAAGGCACGTGAGCTGAGCTTGGCGTCCCGAGGCCGCCACTGCCAGTTGCCCGGCATCTGCGCAAACCAGGCGGCGTCGGCCACCAGGTCCACCGGGGCCATCTGCAGGCTGGAGGCCTCGCCGACGGCGCCAATGGCCTGAGCCGCGCGGCGTCCGGCATCGGTCACGCTGCCGTGGCCCGCCTGGCCGAACACAACCAGGCTGTAGTGGTACTCGCCCATGCAGAACTGGCCGTCGCCCAGGTCGTTCAGCGCCCCATCCATCTCCGCCACCTGGCTGGCCACCGCGTCGTCACTGGCGATCAACTGGTCGCGCTGCAGCTCCAGCGCGCGCATGGCTTCGCGGCGGGGCAGGATGGAGAAGCTCTGCGTCTCGATGAACTCGCTGTCCTCGTACAGCAGTGCATTGAGGGTGCCGGGCTCGACGGCGTCGGCGTACTCCTTGATGTCCACCAGGGCGGCGTATCGCCGTTGGTCCCCCTGCCGCAGTTCCAGCTTGTCGCCGCCGAAGGACAGCCGCGTGGTCGGCAGAGTGCGGTACAGCGGCCCCGCCGTCATCGGAATCGGCCGCCACCAGCCGTTGACCAGGAAGCCGAGAAACTCAGCCACCTCGGAGTAGGTGCGGCCCTGCTGCTCCCTCGTTCCCAGCAGCTCCGGGCCAAAGCCTCGCAGCACACGGCCGACCAGGGCGGTGCGTTCCTCCATCACCCGCAGCGCCTGGGCCTGGGCCTCAGCGATGGCGGCTCGGGTGCGCTGCCTAGGCTGCAGGGCTCGGCTCACCCGCGAGGCATTGGGGCGGTAGACCAGCGTCAGGTAGAGCTCGTTGCTCATCATCGGCCGCTCCCCCAGCTTGGCCTGGTAGGCCCCGGACAGGTCGCGGGCGAAGCCAGGCTCTGGTGGATCCTGCAGTCTGTCCTCGACCAGCTGGTGCAGGCGATGCGTCCAGACTGCCCACTGGCCGCCCGCCAGATTGCGCAGCAGACTGCACATGGCTTCGTGTCGCTCGGTGATCTGGTGTTCATCGGCGCACTCGAAGGGCACGCCGTCCAGCCGCCAGACCCGCAGGTAGTCGCCCCCGCGGGTGATCACGTCATGCGGGCTGACCTGCGACGAGAAGGGGATAAAGCGCGCCAAGGGGTTCTCCGCCAGGGCACGGTTCCACAGGCGCGGACGCAGCTGGTGGCCGCCGGGGCGCGCTTGGGCAGTGGGGGCTCTGGGGTGTTCAGACATGCCAAGCATCTCGGGCTCCTCGGTAGGCATGGGGGGAGTAGCTGCGGGCGTGCCAGAAGCGGCGGTTGCGGTCGTACAGCCGCAGCCTCAGGGCGACGAACATCTGTCGGAAGCGCTGGTCGTCCTTTGCGGTGACGAAGCGCATCCACAGCAGCGCGGGAACGATGGCCACCACCACACTCAGGGCAACCCACCAACTCACCAGGATGCCGCCCCACATGATCAGCAGCATGCCGCTGCCGAACAGCACCACCATCGGCACCAGGGGAATGCCCAGTTTCATGGCCGGGCGGGTGGCCCCCTTGTAGATGGTCTCGGCGTGCATGGCGGCGCCCTGCAGGAGGTCAGGAGACGATGTAGCTGGCGAATGCCGCCGCGCCGCCGACCAGGGTGCCGCCGAACAGCACGTTGGCCACATCGGCCAGCCGGGCGCCCTGGAAGATCATCTTGAAGCCAGCCCAGATGATCGAGATCGTGACCACGGCAACTGAGATCGTGACCAGGATGTTGTTGACATTGGTGACCGTTGTGTTGATCTTGTCGAAGCCATCGGCCCTTGCGGACGCCGACAGCATGCCCAGGAGGACGGTGACAACGGCCGGGACGGCGCGTTGGATCAAGTCAGGAGGTCTCATGCTCATTCCTTCGGTGGGAGGGTGGGAACTGCGCGCACGGCGCTGACGACCTTGCGAACGTAGCCCTGATGGAAGCCGGTGGTGAAGTTGCCGCTGTAGTAGCAGGACAGGGCCTGACGCAGCGCTACCTGTTCAACGGTACGCACGGCCGTGGTGCTCGCCCGGTGCAGGCAGTCACCCAGCACCGTTTGCATGGCAGCCAAGTTCAGGCAGGGCTCGAAGGCTGATTCGAGTGTCAGGCCCAGACGGTCGAAGTTGGCCAGGTTGATTTGCCCCAGGCCCACACTGAAGTTCCAGCCGGCCTCTTGCAGCGCCCTCGCGGTGGCCAAAGCCTCCGAGCGATGGCGAGGTTGTCGCTCCAGGGCCCCGCCGACGACGCCGATGGCCCAGGGGTTGAAGGCGCTCTCGACGCTGACCAGGGCGCGGGCCGTGTCGGCGTGCACCTGCGGGGCGCAGGCAAGTGCGAGGGCGAGGAAGGTACCTGCATCCATGACGGGTCACCTCAATCGCCCGGGCCCAGAGGCGGCGGCGGGGGAGGCTGCATGGCAAGCCAGGCGTCGTAGTCTTCGTCGAAACGCGTGTCCCAGGTGCCGAGTTGCGCCTTTGCTGCCGGGCTGAAGTCGGTCACCGTTTCGCCGGCCATGGACCACCAGGTGCGAGTGAACGGCTGACCGTTGAACAGTACCGAAACGGCGCCGGTGTAATCGCAGGTGTAGATCGGACCGTTCTCGCCATCGAACACCCGGGTGTACTGGGGCGGGCAGTAGTGCGGTGCAACGGCCCAGGCATGGCTGGCCGAGTTGCCGGCACCGGCCATGCCGCAGGTCGGGAAGGCCTTGCCGCGTGCCAGATCACGCAGCACCTGGCGGATGGGCGGCACGCATTGCGGAACGGCGCGCCAGCTGGGCGCAGCGAAGCACAGCAGGACCAGGCAGCCATCCACGGATCGGGCTGGTGTGGGGAGAAGGGCGATAGTTGCTCCCCACGCCATCGCGAGCCTGGCCGTGGACCTGCGCGCAGAAGCTTTTCTGCGCTGGGGTCCCGGCGTGGGCTGGGTCTGCTGAGTCATGGTGCTGTGCTGCCTCTCTGGTCTAGCGAGGACCACTCGGGATGCCGGGGGCCTTGCAGTGAAGTCACTGTAGGTTCGGCCGGTGCGATGGAGGCTGCTGGATTTGCGCGACTTTCTTGCGCCTGCCCGCGGGCGGCACGTCAAAGCAGGCCGTATCGCTGGCATAGGCGCACGGCTTCACGGCGATTGGCCACGCCGAGGCGCATGTTGAGCCGATGGAAGCGGCAGTCGATGGTCTTGGGCTCGGTATCGAGCGCCGCGCCGATTCGCTTGGAGCCATGCCCCATGGACTCGTGTCGCAGCAATTCCAGGTCTCGCTCCGTCAGGTGGGCGCTGCGAATCAGTTCATCCCGACCCCGGCGCTGAAACCAATCGGCGAAGCCCAGGGCCAGGGCCCTGTAGGCCGGCATCAAGCGGTGAGTGGGCTCCAGCTGAGGCTCGCTCCTGCCCGCGAGCATCAGCAGCCCCAGCACATCTGACTCGCGAGGCGAGGGGGCCGGAATCAGCCATACCGCGCGTTGAGCGTGGCGATCTGGGCCATCACCATCGAAGGCCGCATCGCCTTCATCGCCTTCAAGTTTGACGAGTAGCGGTTCGCTCGACCTGGCGACATGCGCAAGCCAGGTGCACGTCCCGCTGTGCAGCCGGCGCAAGGCTCTATGGCCCCAATCAGCGTTCAGGGCAGCCATGGATCGATACCAGCCATGGTCCCCGTCGGGGATGACCGAAACGAACAGGGCTGCATCGGCGCCCCCCGCGCGTGCCGCAAGTTCAAGGGCGGCGATAGCGCTCGCCTCGTCGGCCACGACCAGAGACTGGGTCAGCTCACAGAGTTCAAGGGCCGACGCTTGGGGAAACGGACCTGGCGTGTCGACGGGCCGGTCGGATTCATCGGGTGAGGCTTGCATGGGCGAACCTCCTGATCTCTTCGTGGGCGACGGGGTGACCGAACTTGGTCGGTGCGGTCGTCATCCATTGCTCGAAGTCGGCGAGGGTGTGGACGACGAAGCTCTGTTCCAGCGCAGGGCCGGCGATCAGCCAGGTGCAGAACTTCAGGTGCAGGCCGGTGGCATGGGCTACGACGACAAGCTCGCATCCAGCCTGCTCATTCGTCCAGATTGCGTTGAGCTGGTTGGTACACCGCGTGACCGAGGAGGCCGCCTGCCGGTGTGGTTTCACCATGCCTCTTGGCTGACCTTGTCGTGTACTCCTCAACAAGGTTGACGTCGGCGAGCGGCGGCTGCGTCGCGGGCCTTGTGCAGCGGTGCTGTGCACTTCCGACAAAGGATGCAGGTACTGCGGCGTTGTGATCATGGCAACACTCCCGAACGCCGGTCGGTGGGCGAAACGCCTTCCCGATGCCGGATTGGACGATCCGAGAATTCCCGGGAGGTCAGGCTAGGAAAGTGCCACCCAGGCTGTCAATGCTCCAGGGCTGAGTTGCGGAGATTTGCAGGCGGGTTAGTTCGGCTAAGGAAGGTCTGCACAACACACCGAACGGCGTGCTGATGCCCTGATCAGGTCGGAATGTGATGCTGCCAGCCCCGGATT
>NZ_JAGQDD010000036.1:0-19239 GCF_018069845.1 Ideonella alba | reverse complement strand
CCGTCACCATTGGTGTCGACGCTGAAGCCCGTGACGCTCAGCGTGTCGCCGTCCACGTCGGTGTCGTTGACCAGCACATTGCCCGTGGCCTGCTGGTCCTCGAAGACCTGGTCGTTCTTGTCGTTGACCGCGTCAGGCGCGTCGTTGACCGCCTCGACGTTGATCGAGATGGTGCCCACGTCCGAGCCACCGAAGGTGTCGCTGACGGTGTAGTCGACCTTGATCGGGCCGCCGTTGTAGTTGGCGTTGGGGGTGAAGCTCAGGCTGCCATCGGCGTTGAAGGTCAGCGTGCCCTCAGGCAGGGTGATCACATCACCAGGCTGCACGTCCTGGCCGTTGATCTGCGTGATGTGCAGCGCGTCGCCCTCGGGGTCCGCATCGTTGGCCAGCGGCTTGAAGGTGACGGTCTGGTCCTCCTTCATGTCGACGATGTCGTCGGCCGCCACCGGCGCGGCGTTCGGGCCCACGGTGATGTGGGCCGTGCCCTGCACGGTGTCGTCGCCGTCGCTGACGGTGTAGGTGAAGTCCACCGGACCGACCACGCCAGGGGCGGGGTCGAAGGTCAGGCTGCCATCGGGGTTGAGCGTGACCGTGCCCAGCACCGCACCGGTGGCCGGGTCGGTCAGCGTGACCGGGTTGCCCAGGCTGATAGGCTGGCCCGCGACCTCGGTGATGGTCAGCGTGTCGCCATCGGCGTCCTTGGAGTCGGCCAGCGGGTTGACCGTCACCGGCACGTCGAAGGGCGTCTGCGCCGAGACGTCCACCGTGGTGGGCGCATCGTTCTGGCCCGTGACGGTGATCGTCAGCGTGGTGGTGCTGGTGTTGCCCGCCGCGTCCTTGATGGTGTAGCTGAAGATGTCCTGGCCGATCTCGCCGTCGTCCAGGCCCTGCGCCGCCGCATTGGGCGTGAAGGTGTACGAGCCGTCGGCCTTGAGCACCAGCGTGCCCCACTGGCTGACGATCGCCTGGCCCGCGCTGACCGTGGTGCCGTTGAAGCTCACCGTGGTCACGGTGAGGGTGTCGCCGTTGGGATCGGTGTCGTTGGCCAGCACGCCAGCGGCCTTGTCCACGCTGAGCGTGAGGTCCTCGCTGGTGGTGTTGGTGTCAGCCACCGCCGTGGGCGCCTGGTTGGCACCAATGGCCAGCGTGACCGTGCCCTCATCCGTCGCACCCGACGGATCCTTGACCGTGTAGGTCAGCTGCGGCACCGGACCGTTGTAGTCCTGGGCCGGGGTGAAGATCAGCGTGCCATCGGCGCGCAGCTCCACCGTGCCGATCGGCTCGCCCGCGGCATTGGTCAGCGCCACCACCGCACCCGGTGCGAAGCTCTCGGGCACGCCGTCGCCGTTGGTGTCGACCTTGAAGCCCGCCACCGTCAGCTTGTCGCCATCGACGTCGCTGTCGTTGCCCAGCACGTCGATCGAGCCCGAGCCGTTGGGCGCCACCGTCAGCGCATCGTCCGTGGCCACCGGCGCGTCGTTGACCGGGCGCACGTCCACATGCACGTTGGCCTGCACCGACTCCTTGCCATCGGTGGCGGTGTACTTGAAGTCCACCGGACCGTTGTAGTCCTTGTTGGGCGTGAAGGTCAGCGTGCCATCGGCATTGAGCGTGACGGTGCCATTGGTCACCGCCACCGAGCCGCCCACGCTGATGTTCTGGCCGTTGATCTGCGTGATCGTCAGCACATCGCCCGCATCCGGGTCGCTGTCGTTGTCCAGCACGCGGATGACCACCGACTGGTCCTCATCCGTCACCGCCGAGTCATCCACCAGGCGCGGCGAGTCCTGCAGCGGACGCACCGGGCCCAGGCTCAGCGTGGCGCTGTCGCTGCCACCGTTGCCATCGGTGATGGTGTAGGTCACCAGCGGCACATCGCCCGCATAGTCCTTGGCCGGCGTGAAGACGTAGCTGCCGTCCAGGTTGATCACCAGCGTGCCCACGCCGGCAATCGTCGCCGTCTGGCCCACCGTGAAGTCCTCGGCCACGCCGTCACCATTGGTGTCGACGCTGAAGCCCGTGACGCTCAGCGTGTCGCCGTCCACGTCGGTGTCGTTGACCAGCACGTTGCCCGTGGCCTGCTGGTCCTCGAAGACCTGGTCGTTCTTGTCGTTGACCGCGTCGGGCGCGTCGTTGACGGCGCGCACGTCGATGTTGACGGTGGCGGTGCTGGAGCCGCCGAACTCGTCGGACACGGTGTACTGGAAGGACACCGGGCCGTTGAAGTTGGCATTGGGCGTGAAGCTCAGGGTGCCGTCTGCGTTCAGCACCAGCGTGCCTTCCGGCAGCGTGACCGTGCCGCCAGGGACGATGTCCTGGCCGTTGATCTGGGTGATCTCCAGCGGGTCGTTCTCGGGGTCGCCGTCGTTGCTGCGCGGGTCGAAGGTGACCTTGGCGTCCCCGCTGCCCTGGACAACGTCGTTCTGGGCGATCGGCGGGGCGTTCAGGCCCACGGTGACGTGGACGTTGCCGGTGTCGGTGGCGGTGCCGTCCGACACGGTGTAGCTAAAGTCGACCGGGCCGTCGAAGCCAGGCACCGGGTCGAAGGTGACCGTGCCGTCGGCATTGAGCGTGACGGTGCCGATCGGCGCACCGGTGGCGTCCACCAGCTGCACCGACCCACCCGGGACGATCGGCTGGCCGTTGATCTCGGTGATGGTCAGGGTTTCGACATCGGCGTCGGTGTCGTTGCCCAGCAGATTGATGGTGACCGGCTGGTCGAAGGGCGTCGAGGCCGAGTCATCGACCGCCACCGGGGCGTCGTTCTGACCGGTGACGGTGATCGTCAGCGTGGTGGTCGAGCTGCGGCCCGACGGGTCGGTCACGGTGTAGCTGAAGACGTCGGCGCGGCTCTCGCCATCGTCCAGGCCTTGCGCGGCCGCGTTGGGCACGTAGGTGTAGGAACCGTCGGAGCGCAGCACCAGGGTACCCCAGGCACCGGCCAGCGGCTGGCCCACCGTGCCGGTGGTGCCGCCGAAGCTGACGCCGGAGACGCTCAGGCTGTCGCCGTCCGGATCGGTGTCGCGACCGGCGCCCAGGATGACGCCGTCGGCAGCCGACACATCGAGGCTGGTGTCCTCGTTGGTGGTGCCGGTGTCGGCCACGGCCACCGGCGCGTCGGGACGCGGCGTGACGGTGATGTTGACCGTGGCGGTGTCGGTGGCGCCGGACGGGTCAGCAATGGTGTAGGTGAAGCTGACCGGGCCGTTGTAGTTCGGCGCCGGGATGAAGGTGACGGTGCCGTCGGCGTTGAGCGTGACGGTGCCGTTGGACACGTTGACGGTCTGGCCCGGCAGGATGTCGACACCACCGATCTGGGTGATCCGCAGGGTGTCGCCATCCTTGTCGGTGTCGTTGCCCAGCAGGTTCAGCGTGACGGACTGGTCCTCGGCCACGCTGCCGGCGTCATTGACCGCATCGGGCGCGTCGTTGACCGGCTGCACATTGATCGTGACCTGGGCCACGTCGGTGCCGCCGAACGGGTCGGCCACGGTGTAGCTGAAGGTGACCGGGCCATTGAAGTCCGGGTTGGGCACGAAGTTCAGCGTGCCGTCCGGGTTCATCGTGATCGTGCCCTGGGGCAGCGTGATCGAGCCGCCCGGGGCGATGTCCACGCCGTTGATCTGGGTGATGTGCAGCGGGTCGCCTTCGGGCGAGCTGTCGTTGGCCAGCGGATTGAAGGCGTTGAGCGGCTGGTCCTCGTCGACGGTGAAGACATCGTCACCGGCGGTCGGCGGCGCGATGCCACCCACGGTGATCGACACGCGGCCGGTGTCGCTGGCGGTGCCGTCCGAGACGGTGTAGTCGAAGCTGACCAGGCCGGTGAAGCCGCGCACCGGGTCGAAGGTGACGGTGCCGTCGGCGTTGATCGTCAGCGTGCCCGACGCCAAGGTGATCACATCACCCGGCCTGACGTTCACGCCATTGATCTGGGTGACGCTCAGCGGCTCGTTGTCCGGATCGGTGTCGTTGGCGACCAGGTTCAGCGTGACGGGGGCGTCGAACGGCGTGCTGGCGGAGTCATCGACGGCCACCGGCGCGTCGTTCTTGCCGGTGACGGTGAGGGTCAGCGTGGCCGTGGCGGTGTTGCCCGCCGGGTCGATGATGGTGTAGCTGAAGACATCCGCCTGGCTCTCGCCATCGTCCAGACCTTGCGCGGCGGCGTTCGGGACGTAGGTGTAGGAGCCGTCGGCATTGAGCGTCAGCGTGCCCCAGGCGCCCGCGATGGGCTGACCCACGGTGCCGACCACGCCGCCGAAGGCGATGCCGGAGACGCTCAGGCTGTCGCCATTGGGGTCGGTGTCGGTGCCGGCACCCAGGATCACGCCATTGGCGGCGCTGACGGTGAGCGTGGTGTCCTCGTCGGTGGTGCCGACGTCGTCGGTGGCCACCGGCGGCAGGTTGGGGCCGATGTTGATGGTGACGGTGGCGGTGTCGGTGCTGCCCGACGGGTCCTGCACCGTGTACTCCAGCGTGACCGGGGCGGTCTGACCGGGCGCCGGCGTGAAGGCCAGCGTGCCGTCGGCGTTGAGCACCACGGTGCCGACCACCTTGCCGGTGCCGTCGGTCAGGTCGACCGGCACCCCGACGGTGACGGGCTGGCCGTTGATCTCGGTGATGGCCAGCGTGTCGCCGTCGACGTCGGTGTCGTTGCGCAGGACATCGATGTTGACGGTCTGGTTGGGCTCGACGGTGGCGGTGTCGTCATTGGCCACCGGCGGATCGTTCAGCGGCGTGACGTCGATGTGCACCGAGGCCACGTCGGTGCCGCCGAACGGGTCGGACACCGTGTAGCTGAAGTCGACCGGGCCGTTGAAGTCCGGGTTGGGCACGAAGCTCAGCGTGCCGTCGGCGTTCATCGTCACCGTGCCCTGGGGCAGGGTGACCGAGCCGCCGGGGACGATCGACTGGCCATTGATGGCCGTGATCGTCAGCGGGTCGCCCTCGGGCGTGGTGTCGTTGGCCAGCGGGTTGAAGCTGCTGAGCGGCTGGTCTTCGGGGGTGGTGAAGCTGTCGTTGACCGCGTCCGGCGCACCCAGCGTGCCGACATTGATCGTGACCTTGCCGATGTCGGAGGCGGTGCCGTCGGACAGCGTGTACTCGAAGCTGACCGGGCCGGTGAAGCCGCGCACCGGGTCGAAGCTGAGCGTGCCGTCGGCATTGAGCGTGACGGTGCCGATCGTCTTGCCGCTGCCGTCGGTCAGCGTGACGGGCGTGCCGACGCTGACCGGCTGGCCATTGATCTGGGTGATCGACAGCGTCTCGCCGTCGACATCCTTGTCGTTGGCGAGCACGTTCAGCGTGATCGTGGTGTCGAAGGGCGTACTGGCCGAGTCGTCCACGGCCACGGGGGCGTCGTTGCGGCCGGTGACGGTCAGGGTCAGCGTGGAGGTGGAGGTCAGGCCGCTCGGGTCGGTCACCGTGTAGGTGAAGACGTCGAACTGGCTCTCGCCGTCGTCCAGCGCCTGCGCGGCCGCATTGGGCACGTAGGTGTAGGAGCCGTCGGCGTTGAGGGTCAGCGTGCCCCAGGCACCGGCCAGGGGCTGGCCCACGGTGCCGTTGGCGCCGCCGAAGGACACGGCGGACACACTGAGGGTGTCGCCGTCGACATCGGTGTCGCGGCCGGCGCCCAGGATGACGCCGTCAGCGGCGGACACCACCAGGCTGGTGTCTTCGTCGGTGCTGCCGGTGTCGGGCGCCGCCACCGGGGCGTCGGGCATCGGGCTGACGTTGACCGTCACCGAGGCGGTGTCGGTGGCGCCGAAGGGGTCGGCGACGGTGTAGGTGAAGCTGACCGGACCGGTGTAGTTCGGGGCCGGCGTGAAGGTGACGGTGCCGTCGGCATTGAGCGTGACGGTGCCGTTGGTCACGTTGACCGTCTGACCCGGCAGGATGTTGACGCCGTCGATCTGCGTGATGTGCAGCGCGTCACCGTCGATGTCTTCGTCGTTGCCCAGCAGGTTCAGCGTGATGGACGCGTCTTCCTCGGTGCTGGCGACGTCGTCGACAGCCAGCGGCGCATCATTGCGCGACGTGACATCCACGTGCACGCTGGCCTGGACCGGGGTCTGGCCGTCGGAGACGGTGTAGGTGAAGTCGACCGGGCCGACATAGTCGGCGGCGGGCGTGAAGGTCAGCGTGCCGTCGGCATTGAGCGTGACCGTGCCGTTGGCGACGGCCACGCTGCCACCGACGGTGATGGCCTGGCCGTTGACCTGGGTGATCGTGAGCGGGTCGCCGTCGGCGTCGCTGTCGTTGTCCAGCACGCGGATGACCACCGGGGTGTCCTCGGGGGTCAGGGCCGTGTCGTTGACCGCCGAGGGTGTGTCGCTGCGCGGCTCGACCGTCAGCGTCAGCGTGGCGCTGTCGGAGCCGCCCTGGCCGTCGGTGATGGTGTAGGTGGCCACCGGCACCGGTCCGTTGTAGTCACGGGCCGGCGCGAAGGTGTAGGAGCCATCGGCGTTGATCGTCAGCGTACCGACGCCCACGATCGTGGCGCTGGCGCCCGCGGCGAAGCTCTCCTGGACGCCGTCGCCGTTGGTGTCGATGGTGAAGCCGGTGACGCTGAGCGTGTCGCCGTCGACATCGCTGTCGGGCGTGCCGTCGGTCAGGACATTGCCGCTGGCGGGAATGTCTTCCAGCACCGTCGCCACATCGTCGGTGGCGACCGGGTTGTCATTGACCGGGTTGACGGTGATGTGGATGACCGCCGTGTCCGAACCGCCGAACTGGTCGCTGACGGTGTAGTTGACGTCGATCGGGCCGCCGTTGAAGTCCTTGTTCGGCGTGAAGCTGAGCGTGCCGTCGGCGTTGACGGTGATCACGCCCTGGGCGATGGTGATCTTGTCGCCGGGGGCGACGTTCACACCGTTGATCTGGGTGATCGTCAGCGCGTCGCCTTCGATGTCCGGGTCGTTGGAGCGCGGATCGAAGGTGACCGTGGTGTCTTCGTCCATGACGACGTTGTCGTCCTGGGCCACCGGCGGCGCATTCGGGCCGACGGTGACGGTGGCGTGGCCGGTGTCGGTGCCGCCCTGGCCGTCGCTGACCGTGTAGTCGAAGTCGACCGGGCCCTTGAAGCCTTCGACCGGGTCGAAGGTGAGGGTGCCGTCAGCACCCAGCGTGACGGTGCCGATCGGGTTGCCCAGGCCGTCAGTCAGCGTGACAGGCACGCCCACGGTGATGGGCTGGCCGTTGATCTCGGTGATCGTCAGCGGGTCGCCTTCGGGGTCGGTGGAGCCCGCCAGCGGGTCCAGCACGATCGGGGTGTCGAAGGGCGTGTTGCCGGACACGTCGCCGGCCGTCGGACCGTCGTTGACGCCGTTGATGGTGATCGTCAGCGTGGCCGTCGCGGTGTTGCCGGCGGCATCGACGATGGTGTAGCTGAAGACGTCCTGGGCGGTATCGCCCTGGCCCAGTGCGTCGGCGGCGGCGCTGGGGGTGAAGGTGTAGGAGCCGTCGGCGTTCAGCGTCAGCGTGCCCCAGGCGCCGGCCACGCTCTGGCCGGCGGTGGCGGTGGTGCCACCGAAGCTGAATTCCTTGACCAGCAGCGTGTCGCCATTGGGGTCGGTGTCGGTGCCGGCGCCCTGGATCACGCCATGGGCGGCGTCCACCACCAGCGGGGTGTCCTCATCGGTGGTGCCGACGTCATTGACGGCGGTGGGGCCGCGGTTCTCACCGATGGTGAAGACCACCGTGCCCTGGTCGCTCAGGCCGGCCGGATCTTCCACCGTGTAGGTGACCGGCGGCACCGGGCCGTTGTAGTCCTGGGCCGGACGGAACTCCAGCTTGCCGTCGGCGGTCAGCGTGACCGTGCCGACCACCGCGCCCGTGGCGGGGTCGACGATGTCCACGCTGTCGCCAGGCACGACATCCTGGCCATTGATCTGGGTGACCGTCAGCTCGCTGCGCGGGTTGTCCGGGTCGGTGTCGTTGGCCAGCACGTCGATCACGCCGACGCCGTTGGGCGCCACGGTCAGCGCATCGTCGGCGGCGACAGGCGCGTCGTTCACCGGCGTCACGTCGACGTGCACCTGGGCCGTGACGGGGGTGTTGCCGTCACTGACGGTGTAGCTGAAATCGACCGGGCCGGTGTAGTCCTTGGCCGGGGTGAAGACCAGCTTGCCGCCCTGCAGCGTGACGGTGCCGTTGGTCACCGCGACCGACTGACCCTCGGTGATCGCCTGGCCGTTGACCTCGGTGATCGTCAGCGAGTCGCCCGAGTCCGGGTCACGGTCATTGGCCAGCACATCGATGACGATGGCGGTGTCTTCCGGGGTGCTGGCGCTGTCGTTGACGGCGCGGGGCGAATCGTCCACCGGGGCGACCGGACCGAGCAGGACGTTGGCGCTGTCCGTGCCGCCATGGCCGTCGCTGATCGTGTAGGTGACCTGCGGCACCGGGCCGTTGTAGTTCAGGGCCGGGGTGAAGGTGAAGCTGCCGTCGGCATTGATGCGCAGCGAACCGATCGCGCCGCCGCTGGCGTCGCGGATCACGGCGGTGGCGCCGGCCGCGAAACTCTCGGCGACGCCGTCGCCGTTGGTGTCGACGGTGAAGCCGGTCACGCTGAGCGTGTCGCCGTCGACGTCGCTGTCGGGCGTGCCGTCGGTCAGCACGTTGCCGGAGAGCGGCGTGTCTTCCAGCACCGGGTACAGGTTGTCGGTGGCGACCGGCGGGTCATTCACGTCGATGATGTCCGGACCCAGGATCAGCGAGGCGGTGTCGGTGCCGCCCTTGCCGTCATCGATCGTGTAGGTGACGGGCGGAATGACGCCGTCGTAGTCCTTGGCCGGCGTGAAGGTGAAGCTGCCATCGGCGTTGATGATTAGCGTGCCGATGCCCGGGATGGTGGCGGTCTGGCCCGGCTGGAAGACTTCCGGCGTGCCGTCGCCATTGGTGTCGACCGCAAAGGACTTGACAACCAGCTTGTCGCCGTCGACGTCGGTGTCGTTGGTCAGCACGTTGCCGCTGACCGGGGTGTCCTCGGTGACGGGGACGATGTCGTCCACCGCATCCGGGGCGTCGTTGACGTCGATGATGTCCGGACCCAGGATCAGGCTGGCGGTGTCGGTGCCGCCGTTGCCGTCGTCGATGGTGTAGGTGATCGGCGGGATGGTGCCGTTGTAGTCCTTCACCGGCGTGAAGGTGAAGCTGCCGTCCTCGTTGATGACCAGCGTGCCAACGCCCGGAATCGTGGCCGTCTCGCCCGGCAGGAAGACTTCGGGCGTGCCGTCGCCATCGACGTCGACCGAGAACTCCTTGACCACGATCGGGTCGCCGTCGACGTCGGTGTCGTTGGTCAGCACGTTGCCGCTGACCGGGGTGTCCTCGGTGACGGGGAAGATGTCATCCACCGCGTCCGGGTTGTCGTTGACGTCGATGATGTCCGGACCCAGGATCAGGCTGGCGGTGTCGGTGCCGCCCTGGCCGTCGTCGATGGTGTAGGTGATGGGCGGAATCGTGCCGTCGAAGTCCTTCACCGGCGTGAAGGTGAAGCTGCCGTCCTCATTGATGATCAGCGTGCCGACGCCAGGGATGGTGGCGGTCTGGCCGGGCTGGAAGACCTCGGGCGTGCCGTCGCCATTGGTGTCGACCGCGAATTCCTTGACGACGATCGGGTCGCCATCGGTGTCCGAGTCGTTGGTCAGCACGTTGCCGCTGACCGGCGTGTCCTCGGTGACGGCGAAGGTGTCGTCCACTGCCGTCGGGTTGTCGTTGACCGGGTCGACCACGATGTCGACCACGGCGATCGCGGTGCCGCCGTTGCCGTCGTCAACGATGACGGTGAAGCTGTCGTCACCGTTGTAGTTGGGGTCGGGCGTGTAGGTCCAGGTGCCGTCTTCGTTGACGGTCACCGTGCCGTGGGTGGGCGGTTCATCGAGCGTGAAGGTGAGCGTGTCGCCGTCGACGTCGGTGCCCTTGATCGTGCCGCTGACCGGGGTGTCTTCGGGGGTGCTGGTCTCGTAGTGGCCGGTCGTGGGGTCGAAGCCGCCGTCGACGTCGGGCACCACGTCGCCGTTCGGGTCGATCACCGTGCCGGGAATCGGCAGGTCATTGACCGGGGTGACGGTGATGGTGATGGTCGAGGTGGCGGTGTTGCCCTGCTCGTCGACCACCACGTAGGGGATGCTGATCTGGCCGTTGAAGTTGGGCAGCGGCGTGAAGCTCAGCGTGCCATCCGGGTTCAGCGTGATCGTGCCCTGGGGGATGGTGACGGGCGTGCCCACCGCGATCGGCTGGCCGCCCACCGAGGTGATGGTCAGCGGCGAGCCGCCGGCGCCACTGTCGTTGCCGCGCGGGTCGAAGGAGACCGAGCCGTCCTCGGCGACGCTGACCACATCGGGCACGGCATCGGCGGCGGCGTTGTCGGGCAGTTGCTCCTCGTCCTGGCGGACGATGCCCTCACCCTGGATGGTGCCCAGCGACAGGCTGGCCGGGTTGACCGACTCGCTGATCCGCTCCACGCGCAGGCCTTCACCCAGCGGGGTGGCGTCGATCGCTGCCGGCGCGGTGTCGTCCTTGCCTTCCTCGATCTTGCCGATGACCCGTTCGGCTTCCGAGCCGCCGCGCGAGCCCTCGATCTGGATGATGCCTTCCTGGGAGGTCAGGACCACGTCGCCCTTCTTGATGACGTCGCCCGCCTTCAGGGGGCGCACGTTGCCGTCCTCGGTGCGCAGCAGGGCCTCACCCCAGACGGCAATGACCTTGCCCGCCAGCTTGCGGTTGGCCACGTAGCCCTTCTCGATTGCGGCCTGGATGGCGGCATCGCGCCCCAGCTTGGCAGCGGCAGGCGCCCCGAAAGCGACCTGGGTCAGCTTGACAGCGGCGGTCGGATGGGCGGCGGGCTTGGCGTTGTGGGGCATGACGAGGCTCCAGATACAGATTTCGCGGTGCGGCGAGCATAGAGGCGCGACGCGTCTTGGAGGCGGTCAAGGCCGTCTCCGACGTGACCGAAGTCACCGTTCTGGCCAATGTAACCGCTGATAAGCGACGCCTTACCCCGGCTGTTCCCGGCTTATCCCTAGTTTGCAGATCAGTTCTGACGTAACAAATGATCGGTCATGATTTCGTAATCGAAGAACATAATGACAAATAATAGGCAAAGCGTTCGTAAAGCAAGAATGAATGGCCGGCGTGTTAGGCGCCTGTTTGCAGCGCTTGCGGCCACCGGATCGCCCAAGAAAAGGGGCCTCCCGGTCGGGAGGCCCCTGCGCTGATCAGCCGGTGGCGTGGCGATCAGTTGCCGCTGTCGACGATCAGCTTGCTGCGGTTGAGCATCTCCTGGATCACCTGGCTGTCGGTGGCGCTGGCGCCCAGGCCCAGGTCGGTGCGCAGGTTCACGCTGTTCAGCGTGATCGTCTGGTCGGTCGCGGCCGGGTCGTAGACCCCGCCGGCGAACCCGCCGGTCGAGCTGATGTGGATGATCGTGGTGCCCGGCGTGCTGGTGGTGTCGATGTCCAGGTAGTTCTGCAGGTTGTTGCTGGTGCCGGCCACCCACTCGCCCACCAGCAGGTCGCGCAGGTCCAGGATGTCACCCCCGGCGCTGGCGGCGGCCGCGTTGAAGCCATTGATGGTGTCCGTTGCGCCAGCACCACGGTCGGCCAGGGTCCAGGCAAAGGTGTCCGCACCGGCGTCGCCGGCCAGGATGTCATTGCCGCTGCCGCCCCACAGCGTGTCGGCGCCGTCTCCGCCCATCAGCGAGTCATTGCCGGTGCCGCCATCGAGCACGTCGTTGCCGGCGCCGCCGCTCTGGGTGTCGTTGCCGTCACTGCCCACGAAGCGGTCGGCCCCGGTGGTGCCGGTCTGGTTGTTGGCGGCGGTGGTGCCGAACAGGGTGTTCAGGTTCTCGCCGCCGATGTCGACGTCGTTCAGCGTGTTCACCACGTTCAGCGACAGCGTCTGCGAGGCTGAACTGGCCGTGGAGCCGTTGGCGCCCTCGGTCGCAGTGGCCACCACGCCGATGTCCAGGTGCCCGCTGACGCTGGTGGGCAGACGCAGTTCGGCGCTGTCCAGCTCCGAGGCTGCGATCGTGATCTTGCCGTCGGCGCCCACGGTGTGCGTGCCGGTGCTGCTGACGATCACCGAACCGGTGGCCAGGCCGGAGAAGGTGTAGGTTAGCGACTCGGAGCCGTCGGTGTCGACCAGGTGACCGCTGACATGGCTGGACAGGTCGACCGCGGTGTAGCTGCCGCCGTTGCCCTTGACCACGCCGCTGCCCAGGCTGGTCAGCGACACGTCATCGATGAAGGCACCGCGTCCGGCGTCGTTGAAGGCGCTGGCATCGGTGCGGATGGTCAGCGTGTGGTCGCCGCCATCGCCCTCGAAGCGGAACTTCAGGTTCTTCCAGTCGATGTAGCCCATCGGGCTGGTGGCGCTGTACTGGGCCACCAGCTTGCCGTCCAGGTAGACCCCGAAGGTGGTGTAGGCACCGTCGAAGCCCGGCCGGCCGGCGTAGTCGAAGGACAGCTCGTAGACCGCCCCCGCGGTGGTGCTGACCGTGCGCGTGATGCCCAGCGTCTGCACCAGCGAGGTGGCGTTGTTCAGCTCCAGGAAGTCATCGCCATTGCCTGCGGCGGCCACCACGGTGTTGTAGTTGCCGTCCTGGCGTTGCTGGCTGTCCTGGTTGGTCCACACCTCGAAGGCATTGGTGCCGCCCGCGGTCGGGTCCGGATTGTCCAGGCGCGTCCAGCCTTCGAAGGGCGTCACCAGGTTGGCGGTGCTGGTGTTGTCGTTGTTGACGTTGGCTTCCCAGCTGTTGGTGAAGACCACGGCCGGCGCGCCCGCCGGTGAGGTGACCGCCAGCACCGGCGTGTCGGCCACCGCCTGCACACTCAGGTTCAGGTGGGCCACGGCGCTGTCGCCCGAAGGGTTGGTGGCCACATAGGTCACATCGGGCACGGTGCCGCTCCAGTTGCCTGCGGGCACGAAGGTGTACAGGCCCTTGCTGTCGATCGTCAGGGTGCCGACGCCGGCAATGGTGGCCGTCTCGCCGGCATGGAAGCTGCCCAGGCCGGCCACCGAGAAGCCGGTCACCGCGAGGTCGGCGCCCTGGGTGTCGTTGGCCAGCGTGTTGCCGGACAGGCGGCTGGCGTCCTCGACTGTGGCGCCGCTGTCGTCTCGCAACTGGACCACCGAGTCCAGGCCCGGGGCCACCGCGCTGGCGCTGCCTTGGGCGCTGCTGGCGCCGTCCACCACCGTGCCGACCACGGTCACGCTGACCGGGGCCTGCACCGAGGTGGGCACGGTCATCGTCAGACCGCTGATCGTCACGCCATGGGTCACCGGGTCGATCGCGACCTGGTAGCTGCCGCTGCCGGTCAAGGGCAGCGTCCAGGTGCCGTCGCCGTTGTCGGTACCGGCCGACAGCGTCACGCCCGTGGGCACGCGCAGCAGCACCGAGCTGACGTTCTCGGAGTGGTCGATGTCGGTCGGCGTGACGCTCAGGCTGACCGGGTAGCTGCCGGCGGTGGTGTAGCTGATCGAGTGGACCAGGTAGTCGTCGACCGAACTGCCGCCATCCGACGGTCCGGGGGCGGTGAACTCGATGCGGCTGAAGGGCTGGCCGCCGTCGGCCGTGATCTTGAAGGTCGGATCGACGATGTCGGTCTGGCCGCCGATCAGGCCGGTGCCCACCACATGGCCCTGGGCGTCGTACAGGGTATAGCGGGCCTTCTCGGTGCTGTGCAGGAAGGCCAGCGTGACGGACGCGTCGGAGATGGCCTGGTCGAAGCTGACCACCAGCTTCTCGGAAGCGCCGCCGACGTTGTCGATTTCCTCGTTGTCGCCGCCGCTGACGCCGAAGCCCTTCACTCCGTAGCGGTTGCCGAAGCTGCTGACGGTGCTGGCGCTGCCATCCACCGCGTAGGCCTTGACGCTGAAGCCCTGGCCGGTGCTGGTGGCGTTGCTGACGTTGATCAGCGTGGACGTCAGCGTGGGCTCGCCCACCGTCAGGCTGACCAGCGGCGTGTCGGCCACGGGCGTGACGTTGAGCGTCAGCGTGCCGGTGTCCGAGCCACCATGGCCGTCACTGACGGTGTAGGTGGCCACCGGCACCGGACCGCTGTAGTCGGCAGCCGGGCTGAAGCTGTAGCCGCCGGTGGCGTCGATGCGCAGCGTGCCAACGCCGTTGATGGTGGCGGTGCTGCCCGCCGCAAAGCTCTCGGCCACGCCGTCGCCATTGGTGTCCACACGGAAGCTGGCCACCGACAAGGTGTCGCCGTCGATGTCGCTGTCGGGCGTGCCGCCGGAGAGCACGTTGCCGCTCAGGGCCTGGTCCTCCGGGGTGGTGCCGCTGTCATCGTTGGCCACCGGGGCGTCGTTGACGTCGATGATGTCCGGGCCCAGGGTCAGCTGGGCGGTGGCGGTGCCGCCGTGGCCGTCGCTGATGGTGTAGGTGGCGCCGGGGATCGTGCCGTTGTAGTTGGCCAGCGGGGTGAAGGTGAAGGTGCCGTTGGCGTTGACCACCAGCGTGCCGACACCGCTGATCGAGGCGGTGGTGCCGGCGGCGAAGCTCTCGGCCACGCCGTCGCCGTTGGTGTCGATGGCGAAGCTGGTGACGGTCAGGCTGTCACCGTCGACGTCGCTGTCGGGCACACCGTCGGTCAGCACATTGCCGCTGCGCGGCGTGTCCTCGGTGACGCTGTAGCTGTTGTGGGTGGCCACCGGGGCGTCGTTGACGTCGATGATGTCCGGACCCAGGGTCAGCTGGGCGGTGGCGGTGCCGCCGTGGCCGTCGCTGATGGTGTAGGTGGCGCCGGGGATCGTGCCGTTGTAGTTGGCCAGCGGGGTGAAGGTGAAGGTGCCGTTGGCGTTGACCACCAGCGTGCCGACACCGCTGATCGAGGCGGTGGTGCCGGCGGCGAAGCTCTCGGCCACGCCGTCGCCGTTGGTGTCGATGGCGAAGCTGGTGACGGTCAGGCTGTCACCATCGACGTCGCTGTCGGGTACACCGTCGGTCAGCACGTTGCCGCTGCGCGGCGTGTCCTCGGTGACGCTGTAGCTGTTGTGGGTGGCGACCGGGGCGTCGTTGACCGGGTCCACGGTGATGGCCACCGTGGCCGTGTCGGAGCCGCCGTAGGTGTCACTGACGGTGTACTGCACGTTGACCGGGCCGCCGTGGTAGTTGGCGTTGGGCGTGAAGCTCAGCGTGCCATCGGCGTTCACCGTCAGACGGCCCTCGGTCAGGACCACCACATCGCCGGGCGACACATCGCGGCCGTTGATTTGGGTGATCGTCAGCGCGTCGCTTTCGCGGTCGGTGTCGTTGGAGCGCGGATCGAAGGTCACCGTGGTGTCCTCGGCCATGCGCACCACATCGTTCTGGGCGCTGGGCGCTTCGTTCGGGCCGACGGTGATGTGGGCGGTGCCATGCACGCCGGTGGTGCCGTCACTGACGGTGTACTGGAAGTCCACCGGGCCCGCGAAGCCGGGCACCGGGTCGAAGGTCAGCGTGCCATTGGCATTCAGCGTGACCGTGCCGATCGTGGCGCCGGTGGTGGCGTCGCTCAGCGTCAGCGGAACGCCCACCTGCACCGCGTGGCCATCAATCTGGGTGATGGCCAGCGGGTCGCCATCCGGGTCGCTGGAGCCGGCCAGGGGGTTGACGGTGACGGGGGTGTCGAAGGGCGTGGTGTCGCTGACGTCGATCGTGGCCGGCGCGTCATTGGCGCCGTTGATCGTGATCGTCAGGGTGGCGGTGGCGGTGTTGCCGGCGGCGTCGACGATGGTGTAGCTGAACAGGTCCTGGCGGCTCTCGCCGTCGTCCAGCGCCTGCGCGGCGGCGTTGGGCTGGAAGCTGTAGCTGCCATCGGCGCGCAGCGTCAGGCTGCCCAATTGGCCGGCCAGGGCCTGGCCGACCGTGCCGCCGGCACCCCCGAAGGCCACGCCGCTGACCTGCAGGGTGTCGCCCTCGGGGTCGCTGTCATTGCCCAGCACGTTGCCGCTGACGGCGGTGTCCTCGCTGGTCGATTGGGTATCGGCCTGCGCAGTGGGGGCGCTGTTGGGGCCGATGCGGAAATCCACCCGGCCCACATCGGTGGCGCCCGACGGGTCGCTCACGGTGTAGCTGAGGGACGGCACCGGGCCGTTGTAGTCGTGCGCCGGGGCGAACTCCACCCGGCCGTCCAGGCTCAGCACGGTGACCGTGCCCACCACCTGGCCGGTGCCTGGATCGACCAGGCTGATCACGCTGCCCACCGTGACCGGCTGGCCATTGAGCTGGGTCAGCGTCAGCGCGTCACCGTCGACGTCGCTGTCGTTGGCGATCAGGTCGATCGAACCACGGCCATTGGGCGCCACGGTCAGCGCGTCGTCCACGGCCACCGGGGCGTCGTTGACCGGCGTGACGTTGACGTCGACCCGCGCGTCCACCGGCGTGTGGCCGTCGGTGACGGTGTAGCTGAAGCTGACGGGGCCGTGGTAGTTGGCCTCGGGCGTGAAGCGCAGCTCGCCGCCGACCAGGGTGACCGAGCCATGGGCCACGCTGACCGAACTGCCTTCGCTGATCGCCAGGCCGTTGACGTGGGTGATGCTCATCGCATCGCCATCCGGGTCGCGGTCGTTGGCCAGCACGTCGATCGTGATCGGCGTGTCCTCGGGCGTGGTGGCGCTGTCGTTGACCGCACGCGGTGAATCATCGACCGGGCGCACCGGGCCCAGGCCAAGTGTGGCGCTGTCCTGGCCGCCGTGGCCGTCGCTGATGGTGTAGCCCACCACAGGCACCGGACCGCTGTAGTCGGCAGCCGGCGTGAAGACATAGCCGCCATCGGCATCCAGGCGCAGCGTGCCGACGCCGGCGATGGTGGCGGTCTGGCCCGGGTTGAAGGCCTCGGCCACGCCATCGCCGTTGGTGTCCACCGTGAAGCCGGTGACGCTGAGCGCGTCGCCGTCCACATCGCTGTCATTGACCAGCACATTGCCGCTGGCCTGGCGGTCCTCCCAGACCTGGTCGTTGGCGTCATCCAGCGCCACCGGCGGGTCGTTGACCGGCGCCACGGTGATGCGGATGGTGGCGGTGTCGGAGCCGCCGAACTGGTCGCTGACGGTGTAGCCCACGCTGATCGGGCCACCGTGGTAGTTGGCGTTGGGTGTGAAGCTGAGGGTGCCGTCGGCGTTCACGCTGATCGTGCCCTCGGCGATCGGCACACGGTCGCCCGGCTGGACGTCGCGGCCGTTGATCTGGGTGATCGTCAGCGCATCGCCTTCCACATCGGGGTCGTTGGCCCGCGGGTCGAAGGTGACGGTGGTGTCCTCGTTCATCGAGACCACGTCATCACGCGCATCCGGCGGCGTGTTCGGACCCACCGTGATGTGGGCATGGCCAGTGTCGCTGGCGCCCTGCGGGTCGGCCACGGTGTAGTCGAAGTCCAGCGGACCGGTGAATCCGGGCACCGGGTCCACCGTCAGGCGACCATCGGCGCCCAGCGTGACCGTGGCGATCGTGTGGCCCAGGCTGTCGTTCAGCGTGACGGGCACGCCCACGCTCACCGGGTGGCCATCCACCGCGGTGATGTGCAGCGGATCGCCTTCGGGGTCACTCGAGCTGGCGACCGGGTCGACGGTGATCGGCTGGTCGAAGGGCGTGACGCCGCTGACATCGCCGGCCACCGGGCCATCGTTGACGCCATTCACCGTGATGGTCAGCGTCGCGGTGTCGGTGTTGCCGGCGGCGTCGACGATGGTGTAGGTGAAGGTGTCCTGCGCGGTGTCGCCGCTGCCCAGGGCCTGGGCGGCGGCGTTGGGGGTGAAGGTGTAGGAGCCGTCGGCGCGCAGTGTCAGCGTGCCCCAGTCACCGGCCACGCTCTGGCCGGGTGCAGCGGTGCTGCCGCCCACGCCGAAGCCCTGCACGGTCAGCGTGTCGTGGTCGGGGTCGCTGTCGGCGCCCAGGCCCTGGATGACACCATGGACCGCGTCTGCCACCAGCGGGCTGTCCTCGGTGGTGCTGCCGGTGTCATCCACGGCGCTGGGGCCGCGGTTCACGCCGATACTGAACTGCACCGTGCCCACATCCTGCAGGCCACCCGGGTCCTGCACGGTGTAGGTCACCGGCGGCACCGGCCCGTTGTAGTCCTGGGCCGGACGGAATTCGAGCTGGCCGTCGGCGGTCAGGCCGACGGTGCCGACCACGGTGCCGGCGGCATCCGTCAGCGTGATGCGGTCGCCCGCCACCACGTCCTGGCCGTTGATCTGGGTGACCTTCAGCTCGGACAGGCTGTTGTCGGGGTCGCTGTCATTGGCGAGAACATTGATCTGGCCAACGCCGTTCGGCGCCACGGTCAGGGCATCGTCCACCGCCACCGGGGCGTCGTTGACAGGGGTGACGTCCACATGCACCTGGGCTGGCACCTCGGTGCGGCCGTCGCTGACGCTGTAGCTGAAGTCCACCGGACCGACATAGTCCTTGGCCGGCGTGAAGACCAGCTGACCACCACTGAGCGTCACGCTGCCATGCGCGACCGCCACGCTCTGGCCTTCGGCGATCGACTGGCCATCGACGCGGGTGATGGTCAGCGTGTCGCCGGCATCCGGATCGGCGTCGTTGCTCAGCACGTTGATCGTGATCGGCGTGTCTTCAGGCGTGCTGGTGCTGTCGTCGACCGCGCGGGGCGAGTCGTCCACCGGCCGCACCGGGCCCAGCAGCACGCTGGCGCTGTCGGTGCCGCCGTGGCCGTCGCTGATGGCGTAGGTGACGGTCGGCACCGGGCCGTTGTAGTTGGTGGCCGGGTTGAAGTCGAAGCTGCCGTCGGGACGGATCTGCAGTGTGCCGATCGCCTGACCCGACGCGTCCACCAGGGTGGCGGTCTGGCCGGCGGCGAAGGACTCGGCCACGCCGTCGCCGTTCACATCAACACTGAAACCGGTCACGCTGAGCGCGTCGCCGTCGCGGTCGCTGTCGGGCGTGCCGTCGTTCAGCACGTTGCCGCTGATCGGGGTGTCCTCGATCACCGCATAGCTGTTGTCGGTGGCCAGCGGGTTGTCATTGACCGGATCGACGGTGATGTCCACCGTGGCGATGGCGGTGCCGCCGTGGCCGTCATCGACGATCACGGTGAAGCTGTCGCCGCCGTTGTAGTCGGGCCCGGGGGTGTAGGTCCAGGTGCCATCGGTGTGCACGACCACGCTGCCGTGGGTGGGCGCGTCGTCCAGGCGGAAGGTGAGGGTGTCGCCGTCCTTGTCCGAGCCCTTGACCTGGCCGCTGACGGGCGTGTCCTCGGGCGTGCGCTCGGCGTAGTGGCCGGTGGC
>NZ_JAGQDD010000035.1:0-20381 GCF_018069845.1 Ideonella alba | reverse complement strand
ACCTACAAGCATGTCGCGATGGTGATGGCCGAGGCGCAGCGCCTGGGCGTCACCAAGATCGGCATCGTCGGCAACGAACAGTTCATGTGAGGCCGCGCATGACGAGCCCGATGCTCCGCGCCGCCGCGCTGGCGGCCCTGCTGGCCTGCGGCGCCGCCCAGGCCCAGGACAAGGACGTGCTGCGCCCCGAGGTGGCCAAGCCGCTGCAGGCCGCGCAGGACGCGATCAAGGCCGGCAAGTCGGCCGACGCGCTGGCCCGCGTCAAGGAGGCCGAGGCCGTGCCCGGCCGCACGCCGTACGAGGTCTTCATCACCGACCGCATGAAGGGCTCGGCCGCGCTGCAGGCCGGCGACTCGCCGCTGGCGCAGCAGGCCTTCGAGGCCGCGGTGACCAGTGGCCGCCTGGCCGGCGCCGATCTGCTGGCGGCGCTGAAGACGCTGTCGGCCCTGGCTGTGCGCAACCAGCAGCCGCAGGCCGCGGTGACCTGGGCGCGCCGCTACTTCGCCGAAGGCGGCACCGAGCCCGCGGTGCGCGTGGCCCTGGTCCAGGCGCTATACGCCAGCAACGACCTGGCCGCCACCGCGCGCGAGGTGCTGCCGCTGATCACCGCCGACGAGGCCGCCGGCCGCACCCCCAGCGAGGAGCAGCTCAAGCTGCTGGCCTTCAGCCTGATGAAGACCGGCGACGAGGCCGGCTACACCCAGGCGCTGGAGCGCCTGGTCACCCACCACCCGCGCACCGAGTACTGGGCCGACCTGGTCTCGCGCGTGTCGCGCCGCCCCGGCTTTGCCGACCGCCTGCAGGTCGATGCGCTGCGCCTGGCGCGCCGGGTGGGCGCGCTGGAAGACGCCAGCGAGTACCTGGACCTGGCCCAGCTGGCGCTGCAGGCCGGCGTGCCGGGCGAGGCGCAGGCGGTGGTCGAGGAAGGCTATGCCAAGGGCGTGCTCGGCAAGGGCGCGCAGGCCGAGCGTCACCAGCGCCTGAAGACCGGCGCCGACAAGGCGGTGGCCGACGACAAGTCGGCGCTGGCGGCATCGGAAGACTCCGCCCGCAAGGCCCGCGACGGCGCGCCGCTGGTGGCCATGGGCCAGGCCCTGCTGACCTACGGTCAGGCCGACAAGGGCCTGGCACTGATGGCCGAAGGCCTGGCCAAGGGCGTGCAGAAGCACCCCGACGACGCGCGGCTGCGCTACGGCGTGGCGCTGCTCGCCGCCGGCCAGCGCCCGGCCGCCGAGACCCAGTTCAAGGCCATCACCACCACCGACGGCGCCGCCGACCTGGCCCGCCTGTGGCTGCTGGTGCGCTGATCGACAAGACCCCGAACACCATGAAAAACCAGGTCCAGCTCATCACCTATGTCGACCGCCTCGGCGGCGGCAACCTGCGCACGCTGCAAGGCCTGCTGCGGGGGCCCTTGCAAGGCCTGTTCGGCGGCGTGCACCTGCTGCCCTTCTACTTTCCGATCGACGGCTCGGACGCCGGCTTCGACCCGATCGACCACACCCGCGTCGACCCCCGCCTGGGCACCTGGTCCGACATCGCCGACCTGACGCAGGACGTGGAGGTGATGGCCGACGTCATCGTCAACCACATGTCCTCGGACTCGCCGCAGTTCAAGGACTTCTCGGCGCACGGCAGCGCGTCAGAGTACGACGGCCTGTTCCTGACGCTGGACCGCGTGTTCCCGCAGGGCGCCACCGAAGAGGCGCTGCTCAAGGTCTACCGCCCCCGCCCCGGCCTGCCGCTGACCTATGCGGTGCTGGCCAACGGCGAGAAGCGCATCCTGTGGACCACCTTCACGTCCAAGCAGGTCGACATCGACGTCACCCACCCGCTGGGCCAGGCCTACCTCAGCGGCATCCTGCGCTCGCTGTCCGAGGCCGGCATCCGCATGGTGCGCCTGGACGCCGTGGGCTACGCGATCAAGAAGGCCGGCGACAGCTGTTTCATGATGCCCGAGACCTTCGCCTTCATCGACCGCTTCGCGGCCGAGGCCAAGGCGCTGGGCATCGAGGTGCTGGTCGAGATCCACAGCTACTACCGCCGGCAGATCGAGATCGCCGCGCGCGTGGACTGGGTCTACGACTTCGCGCTGCCGCCGCTGGCGCTGCACGCGCTGATGACCGGCCGCAGCGAGGCCTTGAAGCAGTGGATCGCGGTGCGCCCCACCAACGCACTGACGGTGCTGGACACGCACGACGGCATCGGCATCATCGACATCGGTGCCGACGCTGCCGACCGCGCCGGCAGCCCGGGCCTGGTGCCGCCGGCCGAGCTGGACGCGCTGGTCGAGTGGATGCACGACAACAGCGGCGGCCAGAGCCGCCAGGCCACCGGCGCAGCGGCGTCGAACCTGGACCTCTACCAGGTCAACTGCACCTTCTACGACGCGCTGGGCCGCGACGACGAGGCCTACCTGGCCGCGCGCGCGCTGCAGTTCTTCCTGCCCGGCGTGCCGCAGGTCTACTACGTCGGCCTGCTGGCCGGCCACAACGACATGGACCTGCTCTCGCGCAGCGGCGTGGGCCGCGACATCAACCGCCACCACTACAGCGAGGCCGAGATCGACGCCCAGCTGCAGCGCCCGGTGGTCCAGCGCCTGTGCGACCTGATCCGCCTGCGCAACAGCCACCCGGCGTTCAACGGCCGCTTCGAGCTGCTGGCGGGCGAGGCCCATGAGCTGAACCTGCGCTGGAGCGACGGCGAGCACTGGGCCGAGCTGCGGCTGGATCTGCGGGCGCGCCAGCACCGCGTCACGCACAGCGACCAGGTCCTGGCCGCTGCCTGAGCGCAGTACGTATCGATTGCAGGCAACCCAGCGGGTGGTCACCACCCGCTGCAGCCCGGCGTTGCAGATTCCACCACTCTCCCGGGTAATCCCTGTGTTGCAATCGATTGCTAAACATTTTCAAACCTTATAGATTTCCAACCAAGCCGGCCGATCAAGCACCTGAGCCGGCTCCTTTCCACCGCCACAGACCCTTCCCGCGAGGAGACCTCATGAAGAAGCACCCCCAGGCCCCGCGCCTGAACCAGATCGCCGCCCTGCTGGCCACCTCGTCCTTCGCGGCGATGCTGGCCCTGCCGGCCCATGCGCAGGACGCCAAGCCGGCAGACGCCGCCACTGCCGATGCCAAAGCGGATGCGGTTGGCCTTGACCGCGTCGTGGTGACCGGCACGTCCCAGGCCAAGTCCAAGATGCGCAGCTCGGTCTCGGTGACCGACGTCGACCAGGAACAGGTGACCAACCTCGGCGCACGCTCCGAGGCCGAGGTCCTGAAGCTGATTCCCGGCATCCGCGCCGAGAGCTCCGCCGGCCCCGGTGGCAACTCCAACATCGCCGTGCGCGGCCTGCCGATCGCCTCCGGCGGTGCCAAGTTCGTGCAGTTCCAGGAAGATGGTCTGCCCGTCGTCGAGTTTGGCGACATGAACTTTGGCAACAACGACTACTTCATCCGCTTCGACAACAACGTCGACCGCATCCAGACGCTGCGCGGCGGCTCGGCCGCCACCCTGGCCTCGCAGGCTCCGGGCGCCGTCATCAACTACATCAGCAAGACCGGCAGCGAGCCCGGCGGCTCGGTGGCCCTGACCCGCGGCCTGAACTACAACGAGACGCGCGTCGACGCCGACTATGGCGGCCGTCTGACCAGCGACCTGACCTACCACATCGGCGGCTACTTCCGCGATGGCGAAGGCCCGCGCAAGTCCGACACCAGCTCGCTGCATGGCTACCAGCTCAAGGGCAACATCACCAAGACCTTCAATGGCGGCAAGGGCTATGTCCGCGGCTATTTCAAGGTGCTTGACGAGAACGCCCCGACCTACACCGGCATGCCGGCCGTCGCCAGCGTGAGCGGAACCTCGGTGTCGGGCATGAGTGCGCTGAAGAACTTCGACATCCGCACCGAATCGCAGCTGTCGATCTACAACCAGACCATGCCCACCGCCGACCTGTTCACCGGGCGCGCCGGCGTGGCCAACATCTCGAACGGCATCACCGTCAGCTCCAAGGCCGTCGGCCTGGAGTTCAAGAACGAGATGGACGGCTGGACGGTCGAGGATCGCTTCAAGATCAGCAGCACCTCCAGCTCGTTCCAGACCCAGTTCTGGAGTGCCAACACGCTGGCTGGTGTGCTCGGCAACCTGGGCGGCGCCTCGGCCAAGTACTTCAATGGCGCGCTGGCTGGTCAGACCGTGACCACCGCCAACCTGAAGACCGGCCTGGTCTCGCAGGGTGCGGCGATCAACCAGCAGTCGCCCGACATGGGCCACTTCGCGAACGACCTGAGCGTCAGCCGCAATTTCGACCTCTCGGGCAGCAAGCTCAACGCCAAGGCCGGCCTGTACATGTCCAAGCAGGACATCGTGCAGCAGTGGCAGATCAGCGAGCGTGTGATGGAGATCGGCCACAACGGTGCGCTGATCGACATCTACGACGGTGCGGGCAACGCGCTGACCACCGCGGGTCTGACCGGCTACAACAACCAGTGGGGCGGCTGCTGCGCCCGCGACATCGACGCGCACTACTCCAACACCGCACCCTACCTGGCGCTGAACCTGGAGTCGGGCGACTTCGATTTCGAAGGTGCCCTGCGCCGCGACAACTTCAAGGGCCGTGGCAGCTATGCCGGCGGCAAGCAGGTCGTCGGTGGCGTCGATGTCGACGGCAATGGCACGATCAGTGGCGCCGAGAAGAACGTCTACCTGGTTGACAACATCAACCGCAGCCCGATCAACTACGACACCAGCTACACCTCCTACTCGCTGGGCGCCAACTACCGCGCCACCAAGGACCTGAGCGTCTTTGCCCGTGTCAGCAAGGGTGGGCGCGCCATCGCCGACCGTCTGCTGTTCTCGCCCTTCGTCGACGCCAAGACCGGGGCCCTGACCGCCGGCCTGGAGAACTACGCGGTGGCGACGGTCAAGCAGAAGGAGCTGGGCGTCAAGTACCGCGGCAAGTTCGACGGCGGCAACTTCGGCCTGTTCGCCACGCTGTTCCAGACCACCACCGAAGAGTACGACTACGACCAGACCCGCACCGTCGGTCCCAAGCTCAACGTCAAGGGCTTCAAGGCCAATGGCCTGGAGCTGGAGTCGGCACTGAGCTGGGGGGCCTTCGGCCTGAACGCCAACGCGGTGTACACCGACCAGAAGGTGACCAAGGACCTGGTAGGCACGGCCACGGGCAATAGCACCGTGGGCAAGACCCCGGGCGGTCAGCCGAAGTGGATCTACAGCCTGTCGCCGCGCTACACCTTTGGCCAGGTCACCGTGGGCGGCACGATGTGGGGCCAGACCGCGGTGTGGAACAACGACTTCGACACCGCCCAGGTCGCTGGCCGCGCGATCTTCAACGCCTTTGCCAGCTACCAGCTGAGCGACAACACGTCGGTCAACCTGAACGTCAGCAACCTGTTCAACAAGATTGCCTCGTCGGGTGGCGTTGGCGGCCCGAGCAACCTCAATGGTCAGCAGATCGTCGAGCTGCGCCCCGAGGCTGGCCGCACCGCCAGCGTGACGCTGCGCTACGCCTTCTGACGGCGCTGCGCCGGACAGTGGGCTTCGGCCCCTGTCCGGCCCGCGGCGCCGCCGGCCTGTCGCGAGCGCCCGTGCGGGCTTTCGCGACAGGCCGGCCTCGATCCAGAATCGGACCTTCGCATCTTTCTCGTCCAGCCATGAATGACCTCCAGGACCCCCAGGCACTGCGAGACATCGTGATCGTCGGCGGCGGCTCGGCCGGCTGGATGGCGGCCGCCGCCCTCTCCAAGGCGGTCGATACCCGGCGCTGCCGCATCACGCTGGTCGAGTCCGACGAGATCGGCACGGTCGGCGTGGGCGAGGCCACGATCCCGCCGATCCGCACCTTCAACCAGGTGCTGGGCATCGACGAGGCCGAGTTCATGCGGCGCACCCAGGGCAGCTACAAGCTGGGTATCCAGTTCGTGGACTGGGGACGCACGGGACACAGCTACTTCCACCCTTTCGGCCCGCATGGCCTGGCGTTCGATCTGGCGCCGCTGCACCAGTACTGGCTGCGCTCGCGCCAGCGCCTGCAGCTGCCGGCCATCGACGAGTACTCGATGGCCTGGGCCATCGCGCGACGCAACCGCTTCGCCCGCCCGGTGGGCGACCCGCGTTCGGTGATGTCGAGCTTCGACTACGCCTACCACTTCGACGCCGGCCTGTACGCGCGCTACCTGCGCGAGCTGTCCGAGGCGCGCGGCGTGCGGCGGGTCGAGGGCAAGATCGAGAGCGTCACGCTGCAGCCCGACAACGGCCATGTGGCCTCGGTGCAGCTCGTCGACGGCCAGGTGCTGCCCGGCGACCTGTTCATCGACTGCTCGGGCTTCCGTGGCCTGCTGATCGAAGAGGCGCTGCACACCGGCTACGAGGACTGGACGCACTGGCTGCCTTGCGACCGCGCGCTGGCCGTGCCCTGCGCGTCGGTGCCCGGCGGCTTCACCCCCTACACCCGCTCCACCGCCCACGCCGCCGGCTGGCAATGGCGCATCCCGTTGCAGCACCGCACTGGCAACGGCCATGTCTACTGCAGCCGGTTCATCTCCGACGACGAGGCTGCCGCCACGCTGATGTCTCGGCTCGACGGCCAGGCGCTGGCCGAACCGCGCCTATTGCGCTTCACCACCGGGCGTCGGCGCCTGTTCTGGAACCGCAACGTCGTCGCCCTGGGTCTGGCCAGCGGTTTCATGGAGCCGCTGGAGTCGACCAGCCTGCACCTGATCCAGTCGGGCATCTCGCGCCTGCTGGCGCTGTTTCCCGACCGGCGCATGGATGCGCTCACGCGCGACGAGTTCAACCGCATCGGCATCGAGGAGTTCGAGCGCATCCGCGACTTCATCATCCTGCATTACAAGCTCAACGACCGGCCCGAGCCGCTGTGGCGCGCCTGCCGCGAGATGGCCGTGCCCGACTCACTGCAATGGAAGATCGATCACTTCCGCCGCAGCGGTCGGCTGGTCAGCCGGGGCAATGACCTGTTCGGCCCGCAGAGCTGGCTGGCCGTGCACATGGGCCAGTTCAACGAACCCGAGGGCCACGACCCGCTGGTCGATCTGCGCACGGTCGATGCCGACGCCATGCTGGAGCGTCAGCGCCAGGCCATGGCCCAGACCGCCGAATCGCTGCCCGGTCACGACAGCTTTGTCGCCCAGCACTGTGCCGCGCGGCCCGTCAACGTTTGATGCCTCTCTTGCGACGAGAGTTCTGGGGAGCGACAAGCTCCCCGCTTTTTTTCGGGCTCGCCCTGACCGCCATGTCCAGCCTTGCCCAAGTGCCCGCGGCCACGCCGCAATGGCGCCCCGCCTTCCACTACACGCCGCAGGCAATGTGGATGAACGATCCCAACGGCCTGGTCTTTCACCAGGGCGTGTACCACCTGTTCTACCAGTACCACCCGCACAGTGCCGTGTGGGGGCCGATGCACTGGGGCCACGCCACCAGCACCGACCTGCTGCGCTGGCAGGAGCAGCCGGTGGCGCTGGCGCCCGACGTACTGGGCATGGTCTTCTCAGGCAGCGCGGTGGTCGACGTCGACAATCGCAGCGGCCTGGGCCCCGCTGGCAGCCAGCCGCTGGTGGCCGCCTTCACCCACCATGCGATGGACGCCGACCGCGCCGGCGGCATCACCCACGAGCGGCAGAGCCTGGCCTCCAGCCTCGACGGCGGCCTGACCTGGACCCCTTACGCCGGCAACCCGGTGCTGCCCAACCCAGGCCGTAAGGACTTCCGCGACCCCAAGCTGCGCTGGTTGCCCGAGCGCCAACGCTGGCTGATGGCGCTGGCCTGCGGCGATCGCATCTGTTTCTACAGTGCTGCCGATCTCAAGCACTGGGAACTGGAGAGCGAATTCGGCGCGGGTCTCGGGGCCCATGGCGGCGTCTGGGAATGCCCGGACCTTTTTCCGCTCACCGGGCCCGACGGCCGCCAGCGCTGGGTGCTGCTGGTCAGCCTGACACCGGGCGGCCCCAACGGCGGCTCGGCCACCCAGTACTTCATTGGCGAGTTTGATGGCCACCGCTTCACACCGGACGATACCCAGGTGCGCTGGCTGGACTTCGGGCCCGACAACTACGCTGGGGTGACGTGGTCCGGCGTCGACGACCGCGCGCTGTTCATCGGCTGGATGAGCAACTGGCAGTACGCCACCCAGGTGCCCACCGCGCCCTGGCGCAGTGCGATGACGATCCCTCGCGAGCTGGTGCTGCGCACCGGCCTGGGCGGGCAACTGCTGTTGGCATCGCAGCCAGCGCGCGACATGGCGGCGCTGAAGCAGCCAGCCACGCTGAGCGCGCGCCAGACCACGTTGGCGCAGCCGCTGGACCTGTCGGCTGCGCTGGCGGGCGCCCACGGTCGCTTCATGCTGCGCCTGGCCACCCCTGCGCTGGCCAGCTTCACGATGAGCCTGGAGAACGCGGTTGGCGAGCGCCTGCGCCTGGGCCACGATGCCGACAGCGGCCGCTGGTGGATCGACCGCCGCGCCAGCGGCGAAACCGCATTCCACCCCGCCTTCGCCGCCCAGCACAGTGCGCCGCGACTGGCCGATGGGCCGCCCTCCACGCTGGAGCTGTGGTTCGACAGCGGCTCCGTCGAGTTCTTCGCCGATGGCGGCCTGAGTACCATGACCAGCCTGTTCTTTTCGAACCGGCCCTGGTCCAGCGGCACACTGACCGCTGCGACCGCGATGCCGCTCGACAGCATTGATGTGCACCCGCTAGGTGATGCGCGCTGAGCCGGCTGTCCTGCGAACCCATCCCGTCGCCCTTTGTGCCGTGATGTCGCTCGCCATCGGGCTCACCACACCTTGCCTCGCCACCACGGATACCGTCATGCGCCACACCTTCCCCGCCTACCCCGGCGTCACGAGCCCGCAGGCCGAGCATGTGTCGGTCGCCAGCACACCGCTGCCGGGCGGCGCTCGTCGCTTCAGCATGCAGTCCAGCCAGGCGCAGCGTGACGGCGGCGCCTCGCAGCGCGTGGTCGATGAGCGCCCGGACGCGCCCCGCGTGCAGTCCCCCAGCGCCCTGTTCGACGCCCTCTTCGCACTCGCCCTGGACGACGCCCGGCTGAACAGCGTCGACGAGATACGGGACGCGGCTTACAACGGCGGCGCGCCGATCGCCTGCCGCTGTTTCCAGACCGGCGAGCTGTGGCATTACGTCTGGACGCGTGATCTGTCCTATGCCGCCCACCTCGGCCTGGCTTGGCTGGATCCGCAAAGGTCCGCCAGTTCGCTGCTGTTCAAGACCAGTGACTGGCGTGAGGGTCTGGCGGTGCCTGGCCTGCCCGAGGGCAGCCGGCAGATCGTGCAGGACACCGGCTCGGGGGGTAGCTGGCCGGTCAGTACCGACCGGGTCAGCTGGGCCTGGGCGGCGCAGAGCGTGCTCGACAACCTGGCCGATGCGCCCCGTCGGGCCTTCGCGCAACAGGCGCTGGCTGCCCTGCGCGGCACGGTCGAGGCAGACCGCGTCGCCGCCTTCGACCCACGCTCTGGTCTGTACGGCGGGGAGCAGTCCTTCCTGGACTGGCGCGTACAGAGCTACGCGCCCTGGATCACCGACCAGCTGGCCCGCATGGCGGGCTCGCGGTCGTTGTCCACCAATGTCGGGCACCTGCAGGCGCTTCGGCTGCTGGCGCGTCTGGAGGCCGAGCTGGGCCATGCCGCGAAGGCCAGCCGCTACACTGAGTGGGCCGAGCGGTTGCAGGCGGCCATCGAGCGGGGCTTCTGGCTCGACGACGTGCAGCAATACGCCAGCCTCACCAGCGACGACAGTCCGCCGCTGGCGCTGCACAAGTTCGATCTGTTGGGAACGTCCTTGGCGGTGCTGGCGGGCGTGGCGCCACCGCAGCGCGCGGCCGAAGCGCTGGCGCGCTATCCGCATGGGCCTTTCGGCGCGCCGGTCATCGCCCCGCAGCAACCGGGGGTGCCCGTGTATCACAACCGAGCCATCTGGCCCTTCGTCAGCGCCTACGCCCTGCGCGCCGCCGCCCAGGTGGGCAACAGCGCCGTGGCCGGCCATGCCTTTGACTCGCTGTGGCGCGCGGCGGCGCTGAACCTGTCGAACATGGAGAACCTGGAGTGGCTGACGGCCCAGCCCCATTTCGATGACGGCCCGGTCATCAACTCGCGCCGGCAGCTGTGGTCGGTGGCGGCCTATCTGAGCGCCGTGGCCGAGAGCGTGTTCGGCTGGCGGGTGACGCCTCAGGGCCTGCGCATCGCCCCCTTCCTGACCACGGCCTCGCGCCGTGCCCTGGGTGACGGCGCCGAGGCCCGGTTGAGTGGTCTGCGCTGGCGGGACCGCCGTCTGGACATCGTGCTGCAGTTGCCGCCCCTGCCCGCCGAGGCGGCGGGTCCGGCCCACTACCCGTTCCAGAGCGTGACACTCAACGGTCGGGCGGTCGAGGGTCCGATCAGCGCAGAGCACTTGATCGACGGCGTCAACCGCGTTGACGTGCGCTGCGGCGCGCCGGTGGTCGGCGACAATCGGATCGCCCGAGTGCCCCTGGTTGATCCGATGGACCGAACGGACCCGCGCGTGGTCGCGCCTGATGTGCCGCAGCAGGTGTCGATTGGCCTGGAGGCCGACGCGGTGGTGCTGCGCTTTGCCGCGCCGGCCAGCCGCGAGCCGCTGCGCTTCAATGTCTACCGCGACGGGCAGGCTGTGGCGCGCGGCCTGGATACCACCACCTGGACCGACCTGTCAGCGCGGCCCGGCGTCGTGCATGTCTATGCCGTCGAGGCCGTCGGCACCCAGTCCGGCCACCACTCGCACCTCAGTGCGCCGGTGCGGCTGGAAGGCGGCGCCGTGCAGCGGATGGTGCTGGGCGACTGGTTCGTCCGCAGCACGTCGGGCCCGGTCGGGCTGGAACTTCTGTACGACAACCACGCGCACGAGACCCAGACCGGCATCACCAATGCGGTCAAGCTGCTGCGGGTGCTGGACGCGCAGGGCACCGAGGTCGCCCGCGGCGTCGTCCAGATGCCCCACGTGGAACCGCAGGATGGCCAGCACCCGCTGCGCCTGTCCACGCTGCTGCGGGTCACGCTGCCAGCGGGCCGCTACCGCGCCGAGCTGCTGGATTTCTTCAACATGAGCTACCTGCAGGCCAACGCCCACTACGGTGCCGCTGGCGGCCTGAGCGGCCCGCTGAATCAGGCCGACATCGCCGCGCTGCAGGTCCTGACCTTGCCTGACGTGCCCTGAGGCCACTTCAGCGCGCCGCCAGCGCCCTCGCCTGGCGGTTGGCCTGGATCAGCAGCGGACCGGCGGGCTCGCCGTTGTAGAGGACGCGCTGCATCGCCGAGTCCAGCACCTCGTTGATCTCGGCGGCGTTGGCGACGATCGGCGGCGCGAAGGTCTTGCCTTGCGCGGTGGTCAGGAAGACCCGCGCATCGGCGCCCAGCCGGCCCTGCGCCTGCAGCGCCACATCGGCCAGACCGCGGATCGCCGGGTAGACCACGCCGGCCTGCGCCACCACCTGCTGGCAGGCCGGTGACCCCAGGTAGCGCACCCATTGCCAGGCCTGCTCCGGATGGCGCGTGCCCTTCCAGATGGCATGGCCAATGCCCCCCATCATGCTGGCGCGCTGTCCGACCGGGCCGACCGGCAGCGGCACCCAGGCATGCGGGAACTTCAGCTGCCGCGCCATCTGCCCGGTCATCCAGGCGCCGATCGGCACCACGGCCACGCGGCCCATCGTGAACAGCGTCTCGGCCCCCAGGCGACCCAGCTGCTGCGGCGTGGCCGAGATGCCGCGGCGCGGCAAGCCCGCCAGCCAGTCCAGGGTCTCGGCCAGACGCGGGTCGTCGTAGTGCAGAGCCGGTGACCAGGGCGCATCCTGGAAGCGCCAGCCGTTGGAGACGGCGAAATGGCTCCACTCGGTCTGGCCCATCATGCCGCCGGAGGCCGGCGTCTGGTAACCGAAGACCTTGACGCGGCGCTTGTCGAAGGCGGGATCCAGTGCGTCACGGTCGGCCTCGTCGCGGGTCAGGCGGGCGATCAGCCGGCCGAAGCTGCCGCCGTCGCGCGGGTTCCAGTCCAGGCGCTGCAGCGCCTCGTCGGCGATACCGGCGCGGCGCGTCATGGCCAGGTTGACCAGCAGCGTCACGGTGTCCCAGTCGGCCGGCAGAGCGTACTGGCGGCCCTGGCGGCCCCAGTTGTCGTACAGACCGGGCATGTAGGCGGCGGGATCGACGCGGTCGCGCTGCGCCAATGGCGCGATGTCGAGCAGCACGCCGTTGTCCACCTGCTCGGGGAACTTGCTCAGGTGGTTGGCAAAGACGTCGGGGGCGGTGTTGGCGATGAAGCCGGTGGACAGGCTGCTCCAGTAGTCGTCCCAACCTTGCTGCTGCACCCGCACCTGCACACCGGGATGCAGGCGCTCAAAGTCGCGCGCGCACTGCTGGTACATCGGGCGCTGGCTGGCGTCCCACAGCAGGTGGCGCAGCTGCACCGGGGTGGCTGCGGCGGTGGCGCCGGCCAGGCCGGTGAGCAGCGTGGCGGCCAGCGTGGCCAGGGCGAGTCGTGCGCACATCATCCCGCCCTCACCGACCACCGCTGAACTGCACCGACTCCACCACCCGCCGCCCGAAGGCCAGCAGCAGCAACAGCGTCGGAAGCACGGTGATCGCGCTGGCGGCCATCAGCCCGGACCAGTCGATCTGGCCCTGCGGCGTCTGCGACTTGAAGGCCTGCAGCGCCACCGGCAGCACCTGCATATCCTCACCGGGCGAGACCACGAAGGGCCAGAAGAACTCGTTCCAGGCGCCGATGCCGGTGAGCATGGCGATGGTGGCCAGCGGCGTGGTGGACAGGGGCAGCACGATGCGGCGGAAGATGTAGAAGTGCGAGGCGCCATCCAGCAGCGC
Organism: Ideonella alba; assembly: GCF_018069845.1. Lineage (NCBI taxonomy): Bacteria > Pseudomonadati > Pseudomonadota > Betaproteobacteria > Burkholderiales > Sphaerotilaceae > Ideonella > Ideonella alba. The sequence continues at coordinate 7,492 of NZ_JAGQDD010000035.1, read as the reverse complement.
CGCCTCCTCCAGGTCACGCGGCACCGACAGGAAGAACTGCCGCAGGAAGAAGATCGAGAAGCCCGACATCAGTGCGAACGGCGCCACCATGCCGCCCATCGTTCCCAGCCAGCCCAGGTCGCGGATCAGGATGAAGTTCGGGATGAACAGCACCACGCCGGGCAGCATCATCGAGCCGATGAAGGCGCCGAAGATCAGACGGCGCCCTGGGAACTCCAGCCGTGCGAAGGCATAGGCCGCCATCGCGCTGTTGGTGGTCTGCAGCAGCACCACCAGCGCGGTGAAGACCACCGAGTTCAACAGCGCGCGAACGAAATTGACCTCGGCGCCAGAGCCGCCCAGCGCCAGACTCTGCTCGGCATCCAGGCCGCCGGCGACGCGCACGAAGTTGACCCACGTCGGATCGCTGGGCCACCAGTCGGCAGCGTGCGCGTACAGTGCCTGAGGGTGCTCGACAGCGGTCTTGAGCATCACCAGCAGCGGCGCCACGGTCAGTGCCAGCATGGCGGTCAGTGCGGCCCAGGCGAGCAGCCGGCCAAGGCTGGGAGGCGGGTTCGAGGAGGCGTGGTCCATGGTTCAGGCCAGGTCGTTCTGGTCGGCGCGCATCAGGCGCATCTGAAGCACCGTGTAGAGCAGCATCACCGCGCAAAGCACCATCGACATCGCCGAGGCGTAGCCCATCTTCAGGAAGCCGAAGGCGTTCTGGACGATGTAGTGCACGATGACGCGCGTGGCGTCCTGCGGCCCGCCCTTGGTGGTGACGGCCACGGTGTCGAAGATCTGCAGCGAACCGGTGACGCTGGTCACCAGCACGAAGACCATCACCGGCCGCAGCAGCGGCAGCGTGATGCGGCGGAACATCTGCCACTCGCTGGCCCCCTCCATCGCCGCGGCCTCGTAGAGCGTGCGCGGGATGTTCTGCAGCCCGGCCAGGAAGAGCATGGCCACCAGGCCCATGTGGCGCCAGACGTTGACTGCCGCCACCGTGGCCAGGGCCTGGTCGGCCCCCGAGAAGAAGGGCTGGCGCTCGCCGCCCAGCTGCTCGATCAGCGCGTTGACCGCACCCAGCGCCGGGTCCAGCATCCACAGCCAGACCAGCGCCACCAGCACGTTGCTCAGCAGGTAGGGCAGCAGCACCACAGACTTGACGAACAGCGAGCGCGTCAAGCGGTCCATCGCCACCGCCAGGCCCAGGCCCAGCACCGTTTGCAGCGGGATGTTCATCAGCGCGTAGCCCAGCGAGAGCTTCATGCCGTGCCAGAAACGTTCGTCGTGCCACAGGCGCTGGTAGTTGGCCCAGCCCACATCACGTGGCGGGCGCAGCAGGTTCCAGTCGGTGAAGCTGATCTCTACCGCACGCAGCGCCGGCAGCGCATAGAACAGCACGAAGCCCAGCAGGGCCGGCGCGATCATGGCCCAGGCCGTCCAGGCTTCGCGACCGGGCAGCGCGGCGCGCCAGGTGGGTCGAGCAGGGGCATCCATCATGAAGCTAATGTTATTAGCATTCATTGCCATCGCCATGGGGGACAACCCGCAAACGATGCCATGCATGGGTACGCCGGTGCAGATGGACACGGGGCCATCCGGGTTATCACCAGTGATTGATAATATTATCAGCGCGACAATCCAGTTCCGCCCCCAGCCTTCCACCGCCCCCATGGCCAGCGTCGAACTCCAATCCGCCCACAAGTCCTACGGCAACGCCGTGGCGGTGCTGCGTGACGTCAACCTGGCCGTGGCCGACGGCGAGTTCTGCGTCTTCGTCGGCCCGTCGGGCTGCGGCAAGTCCACCCTGCTGCGCAGCATCGCCGGCCTGGAACGGCTGAGCAGCGGCCGCCTGCTGATCGGCGGCCGCGAGATGAACGACGTGGCTCCGGCGCGCCGCGGTGTGGCCATGGTCTTCCAGAGCTACGCGCTGTTTCCGCACCTGAGCGTCTACGAAAACCTGGCCTTCGGCCTGACGCTGGCGAAGGTCGACAAGGCGGTGATCGACGCCAAGGTGCAGGAAGCGGCACGCGTGCTGCAACTGCAGCCTTACCTGGACCGCAAGCCCAAGGCCCTCTCGGGCGGCCAGCGCCAGCGCGTAGCCATCGGCCGCGCCATCGTGCGCGAGCCCGGCGTGTTCCTGTTCGACGAGCCGCTGTCCAACCTGGACGCCGCGCTGCGCGCCCAGACCCGCTTCGAGATCGCCCGCCTGCACCGCAGCTTCGGCCAGGCCAGCACGATCTACGTCACCCACGACCAGGTCGAGGCCATGACCCTGGCCGACCGCATCCTGCTGCTGCACGCCGGCGAGGCCGTCGCCCGGCACGGCAGCGTGGCCCAGTTCGGCACGCCGCTGCAGCTCTACCACCACCCGCGCAGCGTCTTCGTCGCCGGCTTCATCGGCTCGCCCAGGATGAACTTCCTGTCCGGCACGCTGTTGTCGGCCGGACCGGCCGAGGCCCGAGTGCGCCTGCGCTGCGGCACCGAGCTGGCGGTGGCCGCTGATGCGCAGCGCCTGACGCCTGGCGCCGAGGTGCAGGTCGGCATCCGGCCCGAGCACGCCGAGGCCGGCGCCGCCACCCAGCACCTGGTGCGCGAGGTACTGTGGCAGGAACGCCTGGGCGACAGCACCTGCCTCTACCTCGACAGCGGCACGCCCGGCCAGCCCTGGGTGCTGCGGGTCGATGGCCGTGCCTGCGCCGAGCCGGGCCAGCGGGTGGCGATGTCGCTGCCGGCCGGCCACCTGCACCTCTTCGATGCCGACGGCTGGGCGCTGGAACGCCGCGTCGAGATCGCCGACCAGTCGCTGGCCCTGGGCGGATGACCGCCCACCCTCCCTGACGCCGAACGCCTGCCAACATGACCTACACCGCCCTGCCCAACAGCCCGGCCGAGTTCCTCGTCCTGCACGGTCGCGACAGCTCCCTGGTGATCGAACACCACGCCGACGAAGGCCCGCTGTGGCGCTACTGGGGACCGCGCCTGGCCGACGGCTGCACGCCCGGCCTGCCCCTGCGCGAGAGCCGACCGCTGCCGTCCTTCATGCTTGACCATGACCAGCCGCTCACCGTGATGCCGGGCTTCGGCGTCGGCTGGTTCGGCCAGAGCGCGCTGCTGGCGCACCGCAACGGGCGTGATTTCTCGCTGGCCTTCCAGCGTGCCGAAGTGCACTGGCGCGAGCCGGGCCGCGCGCTGGAGCTGCTGCTGCACGACGACACCGCACGCCTGCAGGCGCGGCTGATGCTGTCGCTCGACGCGCACGACGTGCTGCGCCTGCAGACCACGCTGAGCAACCTGGGTGATGCGCCCTTGGAGCTCCAGTGGCTGGCCGCCGCCACGCTGCCGCTGCCGGCCGAGGCGAGCGCGGTGCGCAGCTTTGCCGGCCAGCACAACCACGAGTTCCTGCTGCAAGTGGATACGCTGTCGCGCAGCACCTGGCGGCGCGAGAGCCGGCGCGGCCGCACCAGCCATGACAACTGGCCCGGCGCGGTCGTCACCACCCCCGGTGCCACCGAGCACCAGGGCCTGGTCTTCGGCGCCCATCTGGCCTGGTCGGGCAACCACCAGCAGAGCATCGAGTGGCTGCACGACGGCAGCTACCAGTGGCAGCTGGGCGAGTGGCTGGCGCCGGGCGAAATCTTCCTCGCACCCGGCGCGTCGCTGACCACGCCAGAGGTGGTTGCCAGCCTGTCCCCCGCCGGCCTGAACGGCCTGGCCGCCAACTTCCACGCCGAGCTGCGCCGCCGCCTGCCCTGGGCCGGCGGCCGCATGAAGCCGCGGCCGGTGCACCTCAACACCTGGGAGGGCCTGTACTTCAACCACCAGCTGCCGGACCTGATGGCGCTGGCCGATGCCGCCGCGGAGGTGGGCGTCGAGCGCTTCGTGCTCGACGACGGCTGGTTCCTCGGCCGCCACCACGACCGCGCCGGCCTGGGCGACTGGTGGGCCGACCCCAGCAAGTACCCCGATGGCCTGGCGCCGCTGGCGCAGCATGTGGTGTCGCGCGGCATGGAGTTCGGCCTGTGGTTCGAGCCCGAGATGGTCAACCCAGACAGCGAGTTGCACCGGGCCCACCCCGACTGGGCGCTGCAGCTTCACGGCCGGCCCATGCTCACCGCGCGCCACCAGCTGGTGCTCGACATCTCGCGGCCCGAGGTGTCGCAGTACCTGTTCGAGAAGATCGACGCGCTGCTATCCACGCTGCCGATCAGCTACATCAAGTGGGACCACAACCGCGACCTGGCCGCGGCCGGTCTGGCCGACGGCCGACCTGGCTGGCATGTGCAGGTGGGCGCCGCCTACGCGCTGATGCAGCGCCTGCTGGACAAGCATCCCGGGCTGGAGATCGAGAGCTGCTCCGGCGGCGGAGGGCGCATCGATTTCGGCGTGCTGCGCCACACCCACCGCGTCTGGACCAGCGACTGCATCGACGCCGGCTCGCGGGTGCCGATCCAGCGCCACTTCCTGCAGTTCTTTCCGCCCGAGGTGATGGGCGCCCACATCGGCACTGCGCCAGCGCACTCCACCGGTCGCAGCCAGGCCATGGCCTACCGCGGCGCGGTGGCCCTCAGCGGCCACCTCGGCGTGGAGCTGGACGTGCGCCACCTGGACCCCGACACCCGTCAGCAGCTGTGCGGCTGGATTGCGCTGTACAAGCAGTGGCGAGGGCACATCCACACCAGCCGCACCTGGCTGGGCGAGGCCGGCGACCACGTGGTCTGGCAGGTCCACGGCCAACCCGGCGGCGACGACTTCCTGTTCATCAGCCTGCGCACGGCGCCCAGCGGCCACCGCTACCAGCGCACGGCCAAGCTGTCGATGCTGGATGCCGGCGCGCGCTACCGCCTGCGCGTGGTCACGCCCGACGGCCTGCCCGAGAGCCAGCTCTACTGCGGCAGCGCGCCCTTCTTCGACGCCCTGCGCACGCCGGAGGGCGTGGTGCTGGACGGCGACTGGCTGCGGCACGGCGGCCTGCCCTTGCCGCGAAGCCTGGCCGAGACCGGCTTCATCGTCCACCTGCACAAGCTCTGAGCCATGTCTGTCGCCTTTGATCCCGCCGAGCATTCGCACCGGCGCCGCAACCCGCTGACCGGCCAGTGGGTGCTGGTGTCGCCGCACCGCGCGAAGCGCCCCTGGCAGGGCGCCCAGGAGGCCGCCGACGAGCGCCGCGCGCCCGCCCACGACCCCGGCTGCTACCTGTGCGCCGGCAACACCCGGGTCACCGGCGAGCGCAACCCGGACTACCGGGGCCCCTTCGTCTTCACCAATGACTTTGCCGCGCTGATGGCCGACGCCCCGGACGCCCCCGAGGCGGCCGATCCACTTTTCAGCACCCAGGTGGCGCGTGGCACCAGCCGGGTCATCTGCTTCTCGCCCGACCACGGCCGCACGCTGCCCGAGCTGTCGAGCGCCGAGGTGCGCGCGGTGGTCGACACCTGGTGCGCACAAAGCGCCGAGCTGGGCCAGCGTTGGCGCTGGGTGCAGGTGTTCGAGAACAAGGGCGCGGCCATGGGCTGCTCCAACCCGCACCCGCACGGCCAGGTCTGGGCCTGCGACTTCCTGCCCAACGAGGCCGCCACCGAGGACCGCGAACAGCGCGCCTACCGCGCCGCCCACGGCCGGCCGCTGCTGCTGGACGTGGCGCAGCGAGAGGCCGGTGGCGAACGCGTGGTGGTCAGCAACCCGCACTGGCTGGCCATCGTGCCCTACTGGGCCACCTGGCCCTTCGAGACCCTGCTGCTGCCGCGCTTTGAGGTGCAACGCCTGCCGGCGTTGACCGACCCGCAGCGCGACGACCTGGCCGCCGCCGTGCGCGAGCTGACCGCGCGCTACGACAACCTATTCGGGTGCAGCTTCCCCTACTCGATGGGCTGGCACGGCGCGCCCTTCGACGCGGGCGACCATGCCCACTGGCAACTGCATGCGCACTTCTACCCGCCGCTGCTGCGTTCGGCCACGGTGCGCAAGTTCATGGTCGGCTTCGAGATGCTGGCCGAGGCCCAGCGTGACCTGACCCCCGAGCAGGCTGCAGCCCGCCTGCGCGCCCTGCCAGCCACCCATTACCGCGAGCAAGCATGAGCCCGCCGAGCCGCCTCAAGGGCAGATTCCGGAGTGCGCAGCACGAAGGTCCACCAGTGAACCCGCCGAGCCGTCTCAAGGGCGAATTCCGGAGTGCACAGCACGAAGGTACACCATTGAGCACGCCGGGCCGCTCCCAAGTGCGCGTTCCGGAGTGCGCAGCACGGAGGATTGTCCAGTGAACAACCCCTTGATCCAGCGCGCCCTCGCCAGCTACATCGGCGTCTTCGACGCCTCACCCCAGGCCCTCGTGCAGGCGCCTGGCCGCGTCAACCTGATCGGCGAGCACACCGACTACAACGACGGCTTCGTGCTGCCCTGCGCGATCGACTTCCACACCGTCGTCGCCATCGGCCCGCGCCGCGACGGCCGGGTGCGCGTCATTGCGGCCGACTTGAACTACGCCAGCGACGAGTTCGCGCTCGCAGAGACCATCGCCCACGCCGGCCCCCGCTCGGCATGGGCCGACTACGTCCGCGGAGCGGTGCAGATGGCCGTGCGCGAAGGTCTGCCGCTGGCCGGCGCCAACCTGGCCATTGCCGGTGACGTGCCGCAGGGAGCCGGACTGTCCTCGTCGGCCGCGTTGGAGGTGGCGGTGCTGCAGGCGCTCAAGTCGCTGCTGGGCAAGCCGGTGCCCTCGCCCACCCGCATGGCGCAGCTGGCACAGGCCGCCGAGAACGACTTCGTCGGCTGCCAGTGCGGCATCATGGACCAGCTGATCTCGGCCTGCGGCCGCGCCGACCACGCGCTGCTGATCGACTGCCGCAGCCTGGAGGCCCGTCCGACGCCGCTGCCCGACGATCTGGCGGTGATGATCGTGCACTCACGCGTCCGCCGCGGTCTGGTCGAGAGTGCTTACAACGACCGCCGGCAGCAGTGTGAGCAGGCCGCGCAGCATCTGGGCGTCAGCCACCTGCGGGACGCTTCCCTGACCCAGCTGGTGGCCGCTGGCTGGAACATGGATGATGTCGTGTTCCGGCGTGCCCGCCATGTCATCACGGAGAACGCGCGCACGCTGGCCGCCCATGAGGCGCTGACCCGCGGCGACCTGGTGACCATGGGCCGCCTGATGGCCGAATCGCATGTGTCGATGCGAGATGATTTCGAGATCACGGTGCCGGCCATCGACGACCTGGTGGCCTTGCTTCAGGCCGAGATCGGGCCGCAGGGCGGCGCGCGCATGACAGGCGGTGGCTTTGGCGGCTGCTGCGTCGCACTGATGCCGACCGACCAGACCGAGCGCGTGGCTGCCGCCGTCGAGGCCGGCTACCGCAGCCCCGACGGCGAGCCGCCGCGCATCTGGGTCACCCGTGCCGTGGATGGCGCCGGCCCGCTGCCCCGCTGAGCCCGGACCATGCCACGCGTCCTGCTCACCGGTGCCACCGGCTACATCGGCTCTCACACCTGGCTGGCCCTGTGGTCGGCCGGC
>NZ_JAGQDD010000034.1:0-24912 GCF_018069845.1 Ideonella alba | reverse complement strand
GGTAGAGCACGATGGCGCCGCGACCGTCGTGCTCTTCTTGCCCGTAGAGGTCGAGCAGCTGGTCGACCATCGGCGGGATGCCGCGCTGCTGGGCGCGAACCTCGGCGTGCTTGCTGTTCATGGCAGTGCCTTCAGGTCGCCGAGGAGTTCATCCAGCTTCGCGTGATGCTCCTTTTCTGCGCCGTGACCTGGGATGCGCCAGTCCGGCAGGTAGCAGCTCAGGCCAATGAGGTCGTTCTCGCCGACCTTCTGCTCGAAGATGGTCGTGTACAGGCTGTCGGCCGGCATGACCTCGCCGGTGATGCTGCGATGAACCCGGATCGAGGCGCCAGTTGTGGGCTCGATGTAGTCCTCCAGACCGGCATCAGCGGCGTACATCTCCAGACCACAGCGGACCGCCCAGAACGGATCGATCATGGGTTCCAGCGGGTAGAAGCCGTTCTGGAAGAACGGGCCGTCGTGCTTGTTCTCGCTCCAGACCTCGGTGCGCCACTCTTTGCCTACGTCGCCGAAGAGCAGGGTGTCGACGACGCCCGGAGCCGCTGCCAGCAGCAGGAAGACCCGGTTGAAAAAAGCATCCCGGACGATGCGTTTGCGCGAGCAGATGTCGTTCAGCCGCGTGGTCAGTTCTTGCGGCAGCGCCAGGCTCACGAGCTTCCGGTCAAGCCGGTCCAGCCGTTCCAAGACGTAGTCATAGCTGGCTTGCGAGTTCGGGATCGAGACCTCCTGGTCAAGCCAGTCCAGCTCGACTTCAAGAACCTTGGCCAGGTAGGCGTCGCGTCGCAGGCATGCCGACTCGATCTTGGCTTCCAGCTTGTCGAGGATGGGGCGCCAGATCTTCACGGAGATCTTCGGAACCGTCTTGAGGGTCTTGGTGGCCATGCGTTGCTCCTATGCCTCGCAGAGTAGAGAAGCCTTCGCCAAGTGTCAACACCAAATGCCTAAAGAATAATCTTTATGATGTTCCGGCGGACTCACCGCAGATGAGATGGCAAGACGAAAAACTTCATCCAGTCCAAAAATTATTGGCCTGGAGACCTGAGAATCTGGGCATGTTCAACGCAAGCGCTGTCTTGAGCCACAGGAAGACGATTCCGTGGCACATTACTGCTCAATCTACGCAGCAGGAGCGGCGCTTGTCCGAGCAGATGAAACAGCTGACGATCGAGCAGGCGAGGGCAGTGCACGCCATCTCGCCGGTTCCGTGGAAGCTGGTCGAGACGTCTGAAGGCTGGACTGTCGAGACTGGCGAAGCCAAGTTGGTGGTGACCAATGGTCGCCGCCCACGTGTGTTCAAGTCCTTGGAGGCTGCCGTCCGGCAGCTTCGAGACCGAGTCGGGGTGACCAACTTCCAGGTGGAAACAGTCAGAACGTAGCCCCAAAGAAAAAGCCGCCCTGGCAGGCGGCTCCTCTTTGGCTTTTCAGCCGGGTGTTCTCGATGGGGATCGGGATGGCCCGGATCTTATCATCCGGTGCAGACCATATGCAAATTTGGTGTCTGCCGCGGCCGCCTGTGCCGTGGCATTTTTAGCCCCTCAGCAGCAGCTCGCCTTCGCCCTGGAGGACGCTGAACTCGTCCAGCACGCCCGCGAAAGCGGGGGCGGCTGGCGCGGATACTGCACGATCAACCACAAGCCGCCCGGTTCGGGCGAGCGCTTGCGGGAGATCGTCCTTCCTGTGGCCGAACTGCCCTGGTTCATCGAGAAGGCGCTGCGCGCCTTTCGCGGCGAAGACCTGTACATCGCCCAGCACTCGTACGCCGCGCGCCAGCGTCGCACTGGCGATCTGCTGAGCCTGAACCTGGCGCACGTCGACCTCGATGTCTACAAGTCGGCCTGGTCGAAGATGGCGCCTGAAGCGGTGGCGCCGGTCATCGTCGAGCGGCTGGCTGATGCGGGCATCCCGCCGCCGAGCTACATCGTGGCGTCCGGCCGTGGCCTGCAGGCCAAGTGGGTCTGGTCGCGGCCGTTGGTTCCCGATGCCTTGCCGCGCTGGCAGGCTGCGCATCGGTGGCTGGTTCGTGAGGGCGGGCCACTCGACGAGTTCGGCGCCGACGAGAAGGCCATCCTGCCTACACAGATCCTTCGCCTGGTCGGCTCGACTCACCAGCAAGCCGACGAAGTGGTTCGAGTTGTCTGGATGAGCGGCACGCTGGCCGAGCCCACGACCTATGACTTCGACGCCTGGTGCGCGAAGGTGCTGCCGTACACCCGCGAGCAGGTGCGGGAGTTTCGGGCGCGGCTGAAGCAGTTCAAGGTCTGGGACGAAGAGAACGCTGCGAATCGGCAGCGCCTCGCCGACGAAGAAGGTGCTGCGGTTGCCAAGGCTCGTGCGCTGGCCAGGCAGAAGGCTTGGGAGCAGACCGCGCGTGCCATCGGAACGACGCCGGCGGCTCTGGCCAGCATGGACGACCTGGTCGCCGGGGAGGTCTGGCAACGCCGCATCAAGACGATGGAGAAGATCGTCGAGACTAGGTGGGGTGCGGCAGGCGTACCAGCTGGTCAGCGTCACGAATGGGTCTGGATCGCGGCCAATGCGCTGGCTTGGGTCAATCGTGACCAGGCCAAGCCCCTGGGCGCCGATCTGACGGCCTGGGCGAGGCGTCTGGTGCCTGGATACACGGCCGTCGAGGTGCGCGCTGCTGCCGCCTCGGTTCTGAAACGTGCGGCAGGGCAAGGCGCCGGCCTCTATCGCATGACTGAGGCCACCTTCAGGGCCAAGCTCGGGGTGACCGAGGAAGATGTTGCTCAGGCCATGGGCGCCCGGCGGAACGCCGATGAAGACCGCTGGGACATCGGTGCGATGGGCTTCGAGCCCATGCGCGGCCTCGATTTCGATGCCTACAAGGCGGAGACGCGGCGCAGGCAGGCCGAAGCTGCCGTCCGGACCAACACCATGCATCGGGCCGCAAGAGAGCCCCTGGTGGCCAAGGCGAAGGCACTGCGAGCTGCTGGGCAGAGCCTTCCCGAGGTCGCCAAGGCCCTGGGAGTGTCCGTCGGCACCGCCTGGAACTGGACCAAGGCCTGATTGCCCCGCGCCCTTTCAAGGCGCTCTTATGTATGCCGCCGGCCGAGGGATGCGTGTGTCGGAGGGGGGGGCTTTCAAACCGCTCTTATGTATGGCGAAGCCTCGGGCCCGGAGGGCCGGTTTTCAGGGGGTTCTTCTTCAACCTGGTGGGCAAGTGGAGTGTGGGCAACCCCCGCCCGCTTGCGGGCGACGGGTTGTCCATACGGAGCGCGCAGGGTCGAGTGTGGTCAACCCAGGTACCGGCGAAGCCGGCTGCCCACACCCTTGTGGTGTGGGCAGCTGGGTTGTCCACACGGGCGTGTGCTGCGTTGCGGCTTCGGGGTTTGGGCTGTTTGCTTTCTTGGTTTTTTCGTCCAGCCCCCCGCAGGGGCCGCCGGAGGCCCCCCCGGTTGAGCCATGTACTCATGGTTCAACCCCAGTGCTGCGTTGCCTGGTCTCGGTGTCAGCGGGTTGGCGTGCAGACGTTGGTGCCGGTCTTCCGCGTCGCTCTGTATCGTCACTCGGTTTCGTATCGTATCGATGTAGGAATGTACATCTGTCGATGTGTCGTGGCTGGCTGCTTGCAAACATCAAATGTTTGCGTGAGACTTCATCTTTAGATTGCCTTCGGATTGGGGTCTCATGCCCTCTGCTGCCACTATCGACCACAACACCCTCGCTCGCTTGGTTGAAGCCAAGGCCGTCCATGGCACCCACATCGTGGCCAGGCCCGGTGGTTGGGGTGTGATCGTCAGGTACGGCTCCGCTGAGAGTTCCTTGGCGGCCACCCGCAGCAAAGAGACGCGGGTGTTCAAGCGTCTGGAAACCCTGGTGGGGTACCTGAAGGACGTTGGGATCAGCCGCTTCGACGTGGACGCTGCCGATTTCGATTCGGCCGCCGCCAGGACGTACAGCCGTCCAGACACGTCGGCGACCTTGAAGCAGGCCCATGCCGCACTGGCGCACGATCGATGGTTCCGGGATCAGGTGGGTCAGGCGCTCAAGGAAGCCGACGACCCTTCGACCCAGTGGGTGTCGAACGAGGCAGCAATGGCTGAAGGCGCGAAGCGGCGAGCAGCTTGGCGCTCGCGCAGCGCGTCTGCTGTGACCAAGGGCAAGGGGAGCCCTGCTTGATCATCGACTGGCTCCCTGCGGCCCTTCGCAACCGCTTCGACCAGCTCGACTACATCGCGGAAGACAACCCACTCGCGGCGGCCGATCAGGATGACGAGATCGAGCGCCAGGTCAACATGCTGCAGGACCACCCAAAGATGGGTCGGCCCGGTCGCGTGAAGGGCACGCGCGAGCTGGTCATCAGCGGTACCCCGTTCGTTCTGGTCTACCGGCTCAAGGGGCAACAGCGTATCGAGGTGCTGCGGCTGCTGCACGGCTCCCAGCTCTGGCCACCAGCTGCGCGGCGATAGCGTCACCGCCGGCTGACCGCCGACCAGGTCGGGCACATGATGGCATTGTGGATGGCACTGCAGCCTGTACAGATGGCACTGCAACAGGTGGTGGCCGACGCCGCCGCTGTTGCCGAACCGCGCAAAGAAAACCCCCCAGAAACCGAAGTTTGAGGGGGGTTGGGGAGGGTCATGCTGAACCATATGGTCCAGCTTGGCTGCTTGCGCAGCGTCCAAAGACCGGCTTGTCAGCCGGTTCGCTCGTCACCAGGTGACGATCAAGACTTAGTGTCTCTTCATCAAATATCTCGTCCTTTCAAACGAGTACTGACTACCCCGATGGGGTGTCCGTGACCATCGAGCTGGTCACTACGGCCTGACCTATTTCTAGGCTGGTGGATGCCACTTTCTCAGGCCGGTCACACAAGGTGCCCAATCCTGTTGGTTGATGACAGATAGTCGCAGTTGCGGCCAAGCATTGCTTCTATCGCTCTTTTTCCTACTGACTTTTCAAGACCAGGTCGAGCTTGCCACATCTCGACCTGGTTACTTGCGCGGACTGCCAAGTCCTCGTCATCTTTCACAGTACCTCGCTCCTTATCCCTGCCTGCTGCTATCACTGCAGACTTTCTGGCTTACTGAAGGCCAGGGCATAGGCGATTTGCATCGCCAAGGTTTCGAAGCTCGCCACAGAATCAATCGACTTTCCCGCCGTCGTTAACGGCTCGTGCCAGGTGCCAACCTGTTTCAATCGACTGTCCCTTTGGTTTTGATTTCAATGGCTACGTTCATGCAGCTTGCGTTTGCCTCGTCAAAGAATCTCAATCGGTTTTACTGCCATTTCTGGCTAGCTTTCGGCGAACGGAGGAAGCAGTTTCTCACCTAACACCTCGACTCTTTGACTTCCAGCATTTCCAGGCACTGAAGGCCCTAAACGCCCTTGCACTTTCTGACTAGCATCCAGAATTTCACTGGCTTACCCTTACGGTTTCGCTTCACCGCGATGTCCACGCGCTTGCGCGCTATGAATCATCAGCATCGGGAGTGCACTTGCCCTCACGATACCTAACAGGATTTCCCCGCTGCAGCACCCGCGTCAGCACGCGTTCTACTGTTACCAGCAGCCCACGGCCGGGACTCTCACCCGGTTTCCAAAGAAACTAGCCTTGTATCTTCTGATCGTCTTGCCAGACTCTCCATCGATACCAGACTTTCTACCCACCACGATTATTCCGATCCAGTTAAATATCTACCGAACATCCCATAGAGGATTGGATTTACTCTGCTGTTGAACTACTTCATATGAGGTGGCAACCTCATCCATAGTTCTTCGCAGGATTCATCCAACCCCCCCGGGTCGCACGTCCCGTGCACGATTAAGTGCAGAACGCGCCAAGTACTGATTACCTGTCTGGCGGACAGGCATGAGGAGCACAGCTCCTCGATGACGACGCAAGTGGCAGCTTGCTGATGGCAGTTGGTGGAGTGGCGGCTCCAACCAGGGCCCGTGCTGGGCCTTCGTTGGAACCGCCACTCCGCTGCTTCTCATCTCGCTGCCGCCTCGTTGATCGCATCGCGCCGCACAGCGGCGCCAGGCCATTCTGCCGGCCGGACCGACCTTTTGCAAATGTTTACCGGCTCCCTCCTTTATGTGTGTGCCGCTATAGCCGGCTAAAGCATGTTATGACACACCGCTAGACTGCTATCAGTGCATCAAAATTATCTGCGCGGAAGGTGTACGATCCGGCCATGCATGTCCGAGACTTCAAGCTCCACAGGAACCAGACGGCTCTCATGCAGAGCCTGCTTCTGGTCATGCCGCGGGGCTTCCGCTGGTGGACCTCCGGCACGCTCTCCCCTCTCAAGGTGGAGCCCTTCCTCGGGAAGATGCATGACCAGTTCGGCGTCCTTGACTCACCCATGAGGCGGTCGAGGCGGAAACTGCGGGGAGGCACGGGCGTGCAACTCTTCCTGCATCCCACGGCCGATGGGAGCCGGTTCAACTTCTGGCTCGTCGCGACTTCGGAGTTGGCCGGCCAGGGCATGCGCGACGGTTGGGATATCGAAGGACCGAACCGACTTAGGCTTGAAGAAAAGTACATGTTGGCGCAGACGCCAAAGCCGAAGGAAGGCACGACCTGGACCTGGAAGATGCAGAAGGAGTACGCCAGAGATTGGGAGTTTCGCATCATCGACCTGGCCAGGCGCGATCAACCTAAGCAGCTGTCAGACGCGATCCGGGCGCTTGAAGCTATGCCCCGATGGAACGGTATACGAAACAACGTCTGGAAGATTCTTGAGAAGGGTAAGCGCATCTGGGAGGCTGAACACAAGAACCACCCTGACCTGCTGCGATCCGTGTACTTCCCGAAAACCAAGGAGCTTAGACCTATTACCAGGATTGCTGCTTTCTCGGATCCGCCGCTGACTATGGGCGTGTGGCTCGACGCTTACGCGACCCGACTGGATGGCGTTGACCTGACAGCAAGCGAAGAGAATCCGACGGCGACGCTGAGGCGATCTCGTCCAGCTGGAGGCACAGATGGCGCTATCCCAGCCTAGGCCAACGGCGACGGTCAGCTTCAAGGTGACTGCTGAGCTGAAAGCTCGGCTTGATGTTGTGGCCCAGGCCGCGAAGGAACAAGGTTATGAGTTTTCCTTCGACAAGAGACTGGCTGCGTCACTCGCCAGTTTGATCAGCAGAGACGAGAGATTTCTCGGGGTCGGCAAGTTCGCGGAGCGAACTACGCCGTCGCCAAGTAGTAAGGGCCCAGATTCTGGGCCCTTGAAGGATGGTATCGATGTCGGCGGGCCGACCGGTGATTAAGGCAATGAGGCCGAATAAACGACAGCCCCAAGAGCGGCGGCGATGGTCAGCGACTTCAGTTTCATCTGGAAATTGCCGTCGACCTTCACTTTGGCAGAAAAATCTGCCTCGCTCTTCACTTCAACTTGCTTTGGTTTTGCGGTTTTGTTCATGATTTTGGTTCCTTTATGGTTAGGGAAGGTCTGCAAAAGCCCGTCGCCGATGTGCTTGGCTGCGGGTTGATGTGACGGGAAACTGATCGCCATGAAGCAAGCCGACCTGGGTCTGAACCTGACGACCAAGCGCACGCGCAAGCGCGAGTTCCTGGACGAGATGAACCGCGTGGTGCCTTGGGCGGCATTGGTGGAGTTGGTTGCGGCCCATGCGCCCGAAGGCAAGAAGGGCCGCCCGCCGTTTCCCGTGGAGACGATGCTGCGCATCCACTTCATGCAGCAGTGGTTCACGCTCAGCGACCCGGCGATGGAAGAAGCGCTGCACGACGTGCCGCTGTTCCGCGAGTTTGCGGGCCTGGACAACTGGAACACCCGGCTGCCCGACGAGAGCACCATCCTGCGGTTTCGCCATTTGCTGGAGAAGCACAAGCTGGCGCCGCAGATCCTGGGCGTGGTCAACGAGTTGCTGCGCCACAAGGGCCTGCTGCTGAAGGCCGGGACGGTGGTGGATGCCACGCTGATTTCGGCGCCGAGCTCGACCAAGAACGCCAGCGGCGAGCGCGACCCGGAAATGCATCAAAGCAAGAAGGGCAACCAGTGGTTCTTCGGCATGAAGGCGCACATCGGCGTGGATGCCGAGTCGGGGCTGGTGCACACGGTGCGCAGCACCGCCGGCCACGTCAACGATGTGGTGCAGGCCAACAGCCTGCTGCACGGCGAGGAAACCGATGCCTTTGGCGATGCCGGTTACCAGGGTGCCGATAAGCGGCCTGACGCCAAGGCGCAGGTGACCTGGCACATCGCCATGCGTCCGGGCCGACGCAAGGCGCTGGATCTGAGCAGTCCGCTGGCCGCGATGATCGACCAGTCGCAGCAGATCCTGGCGGGCATCCGGGCGAAGGTGGAGCATCCGTTCCGGGTGATCAAGCGCCAGTTTGGATTCACCAAGGTGCGCTACCGCGGGCTGAAGAAGAACGCGGCCCAGGTGCAGACGCTGTTCGCGCTGAGCAATCTGTGGATGGCGCGCCGCAAACTGATGGTGGCGGCGGCATGAGTGCGCCCGAAATAGCTCGCGGGGGCGATTTCGCAGGTCGCGGGTCCTGCAAATCGGCCGCGGCGAGCGTGAATCTGGCTGGCGCGTAGGCCGCAGACGCAGAATTCCGATCCCGCAGCCGATCAGGTCGTCCCGCAACCGCATTGATCAGACCTTCCTTAGGGATAACGTTGCAAGAAATAATGCCCGTTTTATTCCTGACCGGAGCCACCGCATGGGGTCTAGGCATCGCAGTGCTGTCACCACCAGCATGCCCCTCACTCCCATTACCTTAATCACCGAAGTGCACAACGATTATACATCAGTTTGAGACAGTATTGCAAGTGGCAAAAGCAGCCGATCCATCCTGGACTGTTGCCAGCCTATTTATGATGGCGATCATGGCCACGTAGCTCTTCTGCCTGTCTCCCGACTATTGATGCCACCGGCGCCGACCCCTTTCGGCCGCCGGGGAGTGCGTCGTCGTGGAGATGAGCATGTATCGAAGAACAGCGCAGGCGGCTGCATGGACTGGTTGGAGTGGTGTGTCGGCGGACCAATCGCCGACGGCGGTACCTGGTCCGCAACCTCGGGCTGCATCGGAGCGAACCATCTGGGCCCGGGTGCCGCTGCAGACGCGACGCGGCCGATGTGTGGCGGTGCGATTGCGAGGCGATCAGTTACTGGTGGGGGTGTGTGGTGCACCGGCGGTTCACTGGTTGCCGGCGCGGCAGGTACTTAGCGATTCAGAAGCCGAAGCATGGTTGGCGTCTGGCTTCTGACTGTCACCAAGTTCTAGGCCGCGGCATAGGTGACAAGATCCCATAGGTGGTCACCTGATTTCTCTCCCACAGGTGGTCACCTGTGGCACCTCTTGTTCCCAAAAGCGGTCCTTTAAGGGACGATTCGACGGCCGTTGATCTGCAAAGCCTTTTCAGTCCCGAAAAGGTGTCCCAAAATACCTCGATGCTGATCGGCTACGCCCGCGTCTCTACCGAGGACCAGAACCTAGATCTGCAGCGGCGTGCCCTCGCCGCTGCAGGCTGCACCCAGACCTTCGAGGACCAGGTGTCTGGCGCGATCGTCGAGCGGCCTGGTCTGAGTCTGGCCCTGAAGACCGTCAAGGCCGGCGATGTACTCGTGGTCTGGAAGCTCGATCGACTAGGCCGCTCCCTCGCGCACCTGATCGACGTGGTTCGCGACCTGGGTCAGCGTGGTGTCGACTTCCGGTCCCTGAGCGAAAGCATCGACACGACCACTGCGGGCGGTCGCCTGGTCTTCCACATGATGGGCTCGCTGGCGGAGTTCGAGCGCTCGCTCATCGGTGAGCGCACTCGCGCTGGCATTGCGGCGGCCAAGGCGCGTGGCGTTCACGTCGGTCGCCGGAAGGCGCTCACGCCGGAGCGCCTGGCGCACGCGCGGATGCTCATCGCGAGTGGCGAGAGCCCTTCTGCCGTGGCTCGATCCCTGGAGGTTGGTCGCTCCACGCTGTACCGGGCGCTCGAAGCGACCTGAGTCCCTTCTGTTGGCGGGCGTCGTTCCTGGTCTTCTGCTGACCGGGTGCGGGTCGCCAGGCTGCGAGCGGCCAACGAGCTGCCCAGCGGCGCCGCCCCCCTGCCCTCCTCTTCCTCGCTGAGCCCCCCACAGGGCGGCCCCTACCCGCGGGCCTCCACCTGGCGACTGCTGCGGCTCCCGTGCCCATCAGGCGCTTGTATTTCGTATGTGTATCAAGTACGATACGCATATCAATACGAAATACAGATACGTGATAGGAAAGGATATGATATGGCTCGCGAAGGTGTGACGTTCGAACAAGTGAGCGCGGCGGCCGATGCGCTGGTTGGCGCCGGCAAGCAGCCCACCATCCGGGCCGTGCGCGAGGCGCTGGGCGGCACGGGCAGCCCGAACACCATTCACCGGCACCTGGCGGCCTGGCGCACTGCCCGCCCCCAGGTCGCCGCCGCAGCGCCCGAGCTGCCGGCGTCGATCGTGGCCGAGATCACGAGGGAGATTGAGCGCTCCGCCTCTGCGGCTCGTGCGGAGATCGAGCAGCGCCTCGTTCATGCGCAGTCCGAAGCGGCGGACCTTGCGGCGGCCGGAGAGTCGCTGGAGGCTGAGCGGGATGCCTTGGCCGAGCAGGTCACTGCCCTCACCACAGAGCGCGATCAGGCGCAGGCCACGGCGACCGAGCGAGCGGCAGAGATCGAGCGCCAGGCGCGGGAGATCGAGCGGGAGCGCAAGGTGGCTGGTGAGGCTCAGGTCCAGCTGGCCGAGGCCAGGCTCAAGACCGAGTCGCAGGCGTCCCAGATCGGGGATATGCGTACCGAGATCGAGCGGCTGAAGGTTGAGTTGGCCACGTGCGATCGTGCCCGCCAGGATGCAGAGCAGAAGGCGGCGGTGGTTGCGTCCGAGCTGAGAGGGGCCGAGAAGCAGCTGGATGCGGCTGTGAAGCGGATTGCCGGCCAGGAGGCTGCTCTGGCGGAGGTGCAGGCGAAGCTGAGCGCGGCCGAGAAGGAGGCTGCCGGCGCCAAGTCAGCGGTTGATGCTGAGAAGCGCCGTGCGGATGCGGCTGATGCCGAGCGGCAGCGCCAGTTCGAAGCTGCTGCCGCCCTGTACGCCCGGGTCGACGAACTCACCAGGACCGTGATCGAGCGGACGGACCGGGCTGCCGACAAGAAGTGACCTGGGGTCGGCGGTTGTAGAGATGTTGTTATGTACAGAACAACATGTGTTGTTCTGTACTGCTCCTGAAGAAAGTTCGCGTGTCCCCTGCCCTCGCCGCCGGTTCTTGCCTATGATGTACATCTGTCACTAACTACACCTGTAGGTGTGTCCATGATTGTCGCGATCGTCAACGAGAAAGGCGGCGTCGGCAAGAGCACGCTGGCCGTCAACCTGGCCGCGGCGCGCGCCCAGGCTGGTCGAGATGTCCTGCTGGTCGATACCGACCCACAAGGCAGCGCCATGGCCTGGTCGGGCGAGCGCGATGCGGCCAAGGTGACGCCGCGAGTCGCCGCGATCGCCAAGTCCGGCAAGGGCCTGCAGGCGGAGATCGCCGACCTGGCGCGCAGGTACCAGGACATCGTCATCGATACCGGCGGCCGGGACTCCCCCGAGACCCGATCGGCCCTCGTGTCGGCCCAGCTCGTGGTGGTGCCAGCTCAACCCAGCCAGGCCGACCTGTGGAGCCTGGAGAAGCTCGCCGGCCTGGTCGATGCGGCGCGAGGCTTCAATCCGAACCTGCGAGCGTTGGTCGTGATCACCCGGGCGTCGACCAACCTGGCCGTTCAGGACACCGACGCAGCCCGCGAGTTCGTCAGCACCGTCCCGTCGGTCGATCTGGCCAAGGCGGTGATCCGCGACCGCATGGTCTGGCGCCGCAGTTTCGCGGACGGCCTGTCCGTCTCTGAGTACCGACCGTTCGATGACCGCGCTGCAGCGGAGATCGACGCCCTGATCAAGGAGGTCTTCGATGGCAACTAAACGAGTCTTCAAGCGTGCGTCCGAGCCCGTTGATGCCGCCGCATTCATCGACGCCGCGCCGTACAGCAGCGGTCAGGCCGCCGCCGAGCCGGCCAAAGCGGGGAAGGGTGCCGGTGTCGAGGCGCAGCTCCACGTCCTGATGCCGAAGGCGGACATCGTTGCGCTGAAACGAGCGGCGCTCGACAGGGGGAAGACGGTGTCCGACCTGGTGCGCGAGTCTGTTCAGGTCTACATCAATACAAAGTGACAGATGTACATCTGTACTCAAGATCGAGGGGCTTCCGTTGGCATCCATGCATGACCTGATCGAGCAGATCGAAGACAAGCGTGAGCGTGAGCGCTTTCGCCAGGTCTGGGAGGAATCCATCCGCGAGAAGAAGTTCGGTCTGGTCTTCGAGCCGCACCTGCCCGAGTTGCTGCCTCTACCCAAGGTCAAGCCGCGTCGTGGTGACCTGGTCTGTATGCGCGAGGGATCGCTGAAGAACCTGTGGCGCGTGCGGCGCGTGGCCAACGGCATAGCCTTCTGCGTCAAGCCTGGCGCAGACGGGCAGGGCGGACCCGTTGATCCGGTTCAGTTCTCGCTCGACGAGCTTCTGGTCGTCCGCCAGTTCGGTGAGCCGATCTTCCCGGCGCTGGTCCCTATGGACCAGGTGCAGAACGGTCAGGTCGGAGCGCCGTGGCACACGCTGATCGAAGCCGACAACTTCCACGCGCTGCAGCTGCTCGACTACCTCTACGCCGGCAAGGTGGACTGCATTTACATCGACCCACCGTACAACACGGGTGCGAGGGACTGGAAGTACAACAACGACTACGTTGACGGCAACGATGGTTGGAGGCACAGCAAGTGGCTTGCCTTCATGGAGAAGCGGCTCAAGCTGGCCAAGCGGCTGCTAAAGCCCGACACAGGCGTCTTGATCGTCACCATTGATGAGCATGAAGTTCATCACCTCGGGATGCTCCTGGAGCGAGAGTACCCCGAAGCCCATCAGCAGCTGGTGACCATCGTCATCAATCAAAAGGGCGTCGCGCAGGGCCGTCTGTCACGAGCAGAGGAGTACGCCCTGTTCTGCTTCAACCCCGCGGTAACTCTCGCCGCACACCACGACGATTTGCTGTCTCCAGATCGGGGGGAGTCCAAAAGATTTCAGACTCCGAGATGGGAGTGGTTGTTGCGCGGCGGAACCAACTCGCGCCGGGAGGATAGATATGGCTTGTTCTTCCCCATCACCGTAGATCCTGCATTGCGCAAGATCGTTGCTATTGGCGATCCTTTGCCGCCGGATCAGCAGCCTGATCTGAGCAACTTGGCGAACCGGAGAACGGCATGGCCGTTGCGTACGGATGGCACGCTTGGGAACTGGCGTGTCAGTCCTCCAACCTTGCGTCTTCTGCTGGCCAAAGGCTACGTGAGGCTGGGTGGCTTCGACGAGGCGCGTGGCACCTGGACTGTTCTGTACTTGGGGCAAAAAGCGCAGAAGCAGATCGAAGCCGGTGTGATTGAGGTTGTACGAAAGGATGAGGTCACAGGAGAGGTTGAGGTGCGCTATACGGAGGCACAACAACGCTCAATCAAGACCGTCTGGCACCGCGCTACGCACGATGCTGGCAACTACGGCTCTAGCCTTCTGCGCGGCATCCTGGGTGAAGGCGGAAAGTTTTCATTCCCCAAATCCCTCTACGCCACGCGTGATGCCGTCGCGACGGTTGTAAGAGATCGGCCCGATGCGCTCATCTTGGACTTCTTCGCTGGCAGCGGCACCACGCTGAACGCGGTCAACTTGCTCAACGCGACGGATGGCGGCCAGAGGCGCTGCATCCTTGTGACCAACAACGAGGTCTCGGCGGAAGACGCCGCGATGTTGAGTGAACGGGGCTTGCAGCAGGGTGATGCTGAATGGGAGGCGCAAGGCATCTGCCGTGCTGTAACCTGGCCGCGCTCCAAGTTCACGATCCTTGGCCATCGGGACGACGGCGCTGCCCTTACGGGCGATTACTTGACGGGCAAGGCTGTTGATCGCGAACGGGCGCGCAACTTCACGCAGATTGGCTTTGTCGACCCGGCCTCGATTGACACCCTCGCGAAGAAGAAGCAGGTGGTGGCGTTGATCGATGGCCTGCCGCAGACCCTGGTGAAGGAGCCCGGCACCTTCGTCGTGTCCGATGATCACAAGGCCAGTGTTCTCTTTGATCCATCAGCTGCAGATGACTGGCTGGAGGCTCTGGAGGGCCAGGACCACATTTCCGACTTTTACATCGTCACGCCTACGAAGCGCGTGTTCGACTCATTGAAGGTCAGGGTTGTCGAACTGCTTGGGCCACTCTTGGTTGCAGAAGAGGAGAAGCGGCCGATGGGTGCTGGATTCGCTGCCAACCTGGCGTACTTCAAGCTCGACTTTCTGGACAAGGATCGTGTGGCCCTGAAGCAAGCCTTCAGGGAAGTGCTGCCGCTGCTGTGGCTCAAGGCCGGCGCCGTCGGCCCTCGACCTGAGCTTCCTCGAGGCGCTGCAGAGCCACCGTTCTTCGATCCGGCTGGCACCAACTTCGCAGTCTTGCTCGACGAAGGCGCCTTCAGGAAGTTCGTCAAGACCATCGGCAAGCGAACTGACCTGAGCGTCGTCTACATCGTCACCGATGCCGACGAGGCCTTCAAGGATATGGCCGACGAGGTCCGGCACGCGCTTCGGCTGGTAAGCCCGAATGTGGAGGTCGTTCAGCTCTACAAGGACTACCTGGCGAACTTCCTGATCAACACCCGCCTGGACCATGACCTGAACGGGCAGGGAGGCCAGGCATGAAGATCAAGCTGTTCGACTTTCAGCGGGACGCGCTGCACGCGATGCGCGAGAAGCTGGTGGCTGCCAGTTCGCAGGCATCCAGCACCAATCCCCAGGTCATCGTGTTCTCGGCCCCCACGGGCAGCGGCAAGACCATCATCATGACGGCACTGTTCGAGGCCATCCTCGCTGAGCCAGACGAAGAGCTGGCCTGGCCGCTGGACTGGAAGCCCCAGCCGGACGCCGTCATCCTCTGGATCTCCGACATGCCCGCGCTCAACGAGCAGACGCGCATGAAGATCGAGTCCAAGTCGAACCAGATCAAGACGCGCCAGCTCGTCATGATCGATGCGGCCTTCGACGCTGAGAGGTTGCAGGGCGGCCACATCTACTTCATCAACACGCAGAAGCTGGGTGAGGCCGGCCTTCTGACCAAGTTGGTTGACGGCCGGCAGCACTCGATCTGGGAGACGCTGACCAACACAGCGCGAGCGATTCCAAAGCGGTTCTACGTCATCATCGACGAGGCCCACAGAGGTATGGCCGGCCCCAAGGCGGTCAAGGAGGCGCAGACGCTGATGCAGCGCTTCCTGATGGGCTTCAAGGACGTGGGACTGGTGCCCATGCCGTTGGTCATCGGCGTGTCGGCGACACCGAAGCGCTTCACCCAGCTCCTCGAAAGCGACCACCTCGACCGCACCGTCTACAAGGTGGCGATCCCGACCGATGAGGTCCGGCTGTCCGGCCTCTTGAAGGATCGGGTACTGATCGCCCACCCCGAGGTGGTAAACAAGGCCGAGATGGCGTTGTTGCAGGAGGCTGCCAAGCGCTGGTCGTCGATGACCACCATGTGGTCCTCGTACTGCAAGGACGAGAACGAACCGACGGTCTGGCCGATCCTGGTTGTCCAGGTCGAGAACGGCACCGACAAGCAGATCACCAAGACCGACCTGTCCGACGTGCTCACCGCCATCGAGGCTGCGATCGGCCGCCGGCTGAACGAGGGCGAGGTGGCGCATGCGATGCATGACACCGGCGACATGGATGTCGGCGGGCGGCGCGTGCGCAAGGTCGATCCGACACGCATCGAAGAAGACAAGAGCATCGGCGTGGTGCTCTTCAAGACGAACCTGTCCACGGGTTGGGATTGCCCTCGGGCCGAGGTGATGATGTCGTTCCGGCGGGCGGAGGATCACACCTACATCGCACAGCTCCTGGGGCGCATGGTGCGCACGCCTCTGGCCAGGCGCGTCGAGCGCGAGGCTGCGCTGAACGACGTGCACCTGTTCCTGCCTCACTTCGACGGCGATGCCGTCGACGCCGTCATCAAAGCGCTGAGCAACCCCGAGGACGCCCCGCCGGCAGAAACCGGCTCTGCACGCGACCTGGTGGTGCTGAACCGCCGGCCGGGCCTGGATGACGTATTCAAGGCCTTCGAGGACCTGGTGACGTACCGCGTCAACGCGGCGCGGGCGCAGAACCCGATCCGCCGCTACATGGCGATCTCGCGCGGCCTGGCGCAGGATGGCCTGGACGCGGATGCGGTGACAGCCTCCAAGGCCCAGATGGTGGCGTGGATGAACGCGCAGATGGCCACCATCAAGGCGAGCGAGCAGTACGAAGCGACCTACAAGTCAGTCGCCGAGGTTGTGGTCAAGCAGACGGCGGTGCAGGGCGGTGACGGCGTTCCACTGCAGGCGTACTCCATCGAGGCCTCGGACATCGACATCGATCGCCAGTTCGAGGAAGGTGGTCGCGTCCTGAGTCACGGCCTGCACACGACCTACTGGACCGCTCACAGCGAGCGGGATGCCTTCGAGGTCAAGACCGAGCTGATCATCCTGACGCGCCAGGCGAGCGCCATGAGCGCCATCGAGACGCTGGCCGAGGCCGAGTTCAACCGGCTCTACGACAAGCACAAGAAGGCGATCAGCAAGCTGGTCGAGCACCGGCGGACGTACTACGAGCGGTTGTGCCTGGCGACGCCGAAGCCCACGGCCGTGCCCTGGCATTTGCCTGACTCGATCAACTTCCGGCGTAAGCCGTCGGACCCTGTCTGGGATAGACATCTGTACATCGAGGACAACGGCAAGTTCCGGGCAGAGTTGAAGCCCTGGGAGGAAGGTGTCCTGAAGCGGGAGCTGGCCGCTGGCAGTGGCGTCGTCGCGTGGTTGCGCAACGTTGATCGTCAGCCCTGGAGCCTGGAGATTCCGTACGAATCAGGCGGCCAGGTCGTGCCCATGTTCCCTGATCTGGTCGTGGTGCGGAAGGTCGGCGACGACTACGTCTTCGACATCCTGGAGCCGCACAACCCGGCGCTTGGCGACAACTTCGAGAAGGCTGTCGGCTTCGCCAAGTTTGCTGAGCAGCACGGCGCGCTCTTTGGCCGGATCGAGATGCTTCGAGCGGGCACCGGCGCGGCCGGGAAGGGCAGCTTCGTCGGCCTGGACTTCAACCAGACGAGCGTGCGGAAGAAGGTCATGCTGATCACCAGCAACCCGCAACTGGATGCGCTGTTCGACAGCGATGGCAAGTAGAAGCCGCTGCCAGCGGGGCAACAGATTCCATCAACCGGACGTTCAGCGCTTGAAGCGCGGCGTCCAGGACTCGATCAGCGCTGCCTCGTCTTCCTCTTCTTCAGCGTCGGGTAGCTTGATGCTGTGAAGCACCGTCAGCGTCTTGCCGTAGCGGCCGAGGCCCAGCACGTCTTCGCCAATCGGAAGGCTGCGCTTCCCCCCAAACCAATCCTGCAGGTTGCATGATTCTTCGACGCGGGCGGCCTTCTTGACGTTGTTGCTGTCCTGGTTGAACGCGTGTGTGGCAGTTCCACGCGGTACGGCTTCGTGCTTGCGCAGCCGGTCTATGCCGCTTGCTTGCTTGAGGGCTTCAGACAGGAAGCAATGGTCGATGCGGCTGCCCACGCTGATGATCACGGCGACCGGTTCGCGGGTGCACTGCGCATAGCGGATGGCTGTCGCGTGCAACGAGGTCTTGCAGAGCGTGGCAAGCGCCTCGATGGCGGCCAGCCCGGAGCCTGCCGTTTCTGTAGCTGGGAAGAACAGGAATCTCGGCATCAGGAAGCCTGCAGAGAACCGGTCGGCCTCGGCTTCGTACCGGTCCTTCGAGTTGAAGCCGGCGCGGGACTCGTGCATGCCGGAGCCGCCTGGAATCACGGCGTCCATATGGCCTGGCAGGAAGAAGTGCCCCAGTTCGTGTCCGACGCTGAAGTTCTCGAAGCCCTCGTTCTCGAGATGGGTCGCGTAGGCGATCGCGAACTCGTTGCCGCTGCGGACAAGCATGCCTGACACGCCAGCGCTGCTGGTTGGCTTGGCAACGACTTCGATGTCCTTGGCGCGGGCGAATGCCTTCGGGTCGATGGGCAACTTTCCGACTCCCTCGCCCTTGAGAATCTGCTCGGCTAAGAGCGAGGCAAAGGCGAACGGGTCGGCTTGCATCACTTCTTCTCTTTGTCCCGGGCCTTGTTGGCAAGCAGGGTGATCAGCTCGTCGGCGAACTTGCGGTCTGTGTCCTGCAGGGATTCGTAGTGCCGATGCAGCTGGTCTGCGCCGGCCATCTTCTTGAACTCGGCTACGCGGCCCAATAGATAGTCCGTCGTGACATCGAGCGTGTTGGCCAGCAGAAGAAGGTTGTCGAATGACGGCTTGCGTGTGGCCGTCTCGAAGTGCGATATCGCCGACGGCTGCAGGCCTGCTCTCGCGGCGAGCTCGCCCTGCGTCAATCCGCGGTATTCCCGCGCTGTGCGAAGGCGCTCCGGAAAAATTGCTGAAGGTAGGGTTGACCCTGACATGACGATGACGTATAGTTATCAATGACTGATTCGTCATGGCCCGCGAGGGCCATCTTTTCAGCCAAGAGCATGACGAATTCGTCTGATCCTAGATGACGCTCGCGGCGACGGCAAGCAAAAAAGGAACTGCCATGGCTGATGTTCTAGTGACCTGCATTACCAAACCGCACCCCCAGAGCCCGCATGAGCACATCACGCATCTAGGGAACCCGCGCAGCGCCAACGGCGGCTGGATGTGGACCCGAGAGCAGGTGATCGCAAGCATCGAGGCGAAGACGAACACGTTCTATGTCGTGGATCCGATCAGCGGTAAGCGGGCCGACATCGGCGTGGTGCGCGAGACGGGGAAGGCCCCCTACGTGCGGACGCATGCTGATGGCCGCTGGAACAACAACCTGCTCTCGCTGAACCAGTGCTCGCTGCAGGGCGCTTGATCATCATGAATTCACTTCCAACGACCCTCAGCGCTGAGGATGCCGAAGAGATCACCAACCTGCTGCTGGAGGCGCGCAAGTACCTTCGGGATGCCATGGGCATGAAGATCTACCAGCCCAACTACGGCGGTGCCAGCTCCAGGATCGCTGAGCTGCTCCAGCGATTCCAGGTTGACGCAGGTTAAGGAGGCAACAGCAATGGCTACTCCGAAGAAGCCCGGTCAGAGCACCGGAAACCAGGGCGGCATCTATCAGGAGGTAGGTCCCAACGGCGGCTTGAAGCCGAACTACTCGACGGTGCCAGACAACAAGCCGCTGCCGCCGACAAGCAAGCCAGGCCACGGCTGGTCGCCCCTCAAGGTGACGCCGCCGAGCAAGCGCTGAATCGAGAAGGCCGCCTGCGTAAAGCAAGCCTAGGGGCGGCTTCGGCCGCCCCTGGTCGGCATCCCGTTAGGAGCCTTCCGTCTCGAACTGCCTGGTGTGCCTGATGACTCTGGTCTTGGCCTGGTGGCGGATCGTGTCCGTCTGGACTCTTCCGATGCGCCACGCTCCATGCGCATGGCGAACGGTACCTGCCGTGATCGGATGGTGTTGTCGATCAGGGCCTTGACCGCTTGAAGCCTGGTGTCCGATGGCTTGATGCTGTCTGGCTCAAGGTACCCAGACTCGCCAGCGACCTCCTGTCGAAGCTCCTTCTCGAAGTTTTCGGGTGGAACGTCCTTCATCCGTGGATACCGTTTAACCATGTCTTCACGGGTGGCGCCCAGATGTCTGAGCGCCACTCGCGCGGCGCACGGCACCGCCACTTTGTCATGCACCCCACCCGAGGTGCACAGGATGATCCCGTCCAGCTCGACATCCCGCTCCCGCTCTGGTCGGTTGACGAGGTACACGATGATCTCGTCCTGAACGTGTGCCTTCTCCAGCATCAGGTAGAGAAACGCGTTGTGGATCGGGAAGCAGCTGCCCTCGTAGGTGAACGATCCATCCAGAACGCGGCATGGCATCAACCCTTGCGGGTCCGGTGCGTCGATGACGACCAGGTCGTGGCTGATCCGCTGCTTGCCGAACGTCGACACCGAGTAGTAGAACGACTCCCAGTAGCCGCCGATCAGCTTGTGGACGCTCCGCAGGTTGTAAACATCCTTGTTGCGGCTCAGAAAATCGATGCCCTGGGCCGCGACGCCGCCGATCTCTGACAGAACGGAGGTGGACAGGCCAAGCCGCTTGCCGAAGGTTTCGACCGGCTCATGCCAATCAGCCGCGCTCAGCTTCGTGCCGTTGCCGAGTTCAACATCGTCGAAGAGGTCGACGATCCGGATGAAGACGTTCTCAGTCAACGATCTCGTCCCGTTGATCAGGCGAGAAAGGTAGTCCGGGCTGACGCCGTCGAGCACCTTGGCGACATCCGCAACCCTCTTGAACCGGGCTGACTTGCCGCTGCGCAGAACCAGCTTTAGCTTCTGGCCGAAGTCCTTGACCTCAAAACGTGGCGCCATGGCTTGTCCCTGTTTTGTCCGATGCCGGACCGAATGCGGACCTTTTTAGCACATGGACGGACAAGTTCCCCAGGCCTACGCTGCACACCGTGCAAGCCGCACAAGCCCTCCACGAAAGGAATTCGCCATGAACGCCATCACCGACCTGAAGGACGAACTCTCCCTCTCGAACGAAGTGCGCAACGCGGTGAAACTCGCGCTGTACCGCACCGAGGACCACCCCTTCATCAAGCGCGCGCACGCCGGGCAGCTGACGAAAGAAGAGGGGCTCCGCTGGATCAAGTGTGCTGGCCGCGAGAGCCGGACCTTCCCGAAGATCCTCGAACAGATGCTGGGGCACTGCAACCACCCGAAGATCCGGGAGATCCTGCAGTCGAACCTCGACGACGAGTACGGCAACGGCAACCCCGAGCACGCCCACTACATGCACTACCTGCATCTGCTGGACAAGCTGGGGGTCGCACGCGACAACTTCGAGAGCTACCCCGAGAAGGCCGGCATCCGCCTGGCCGTCGATCTGGCCCTCAGCATCTCCGCGAACCCGAACCTGCCCCGTGCCCTGGGCTACATGCTGGTGAACGAAGGCATGACGCCCATCACCTACTCGGCGGTGCGCGCGGCGCTGCTGCCCTTCTTCCCGAGCCTGAAGACGACGTTCTTCGACATGCACATCTCCGTCGACGAGCACCACGTCGCCGAGCTGTACCGCGCCGTGGACGAGTTGCCGGCCTCGGCGCTGGACGACGTGCGCTTCGGCGTGATGGTCGGCGAGCGTGGCATGGCCGTCCTGCTCGACGAAGTGATCGGCCTGTACGACTGATCGCACACATCCAAGTGACAGCAACTCATGAGGGCCAGGCGGGAAACCGCCTGGTATTTTTTTTATGAACTACGACTACCGCGCCAAGAAAACGGTCATAGCTATCGCAGCCGAACTCACGCCTGGCGTCGCCGGCAACGTCATTGGCCACCTGGCGCTGGCTGTTGGCCACCGCGTCGCAGCGGCCGACATGGGAAAGCACCCGTTGGTGGACGCCACAGGCGTTGAGCACGCCGGCATCTCTCGATACCCGGTCATCGTTGTCACCGTCAAGTCCGCGCGCCTGCGCAAACTCCTTGCCGAAGCGAGAGAAGTCAACGGCCTGCTGATCGCAGACTACCCTGAGCAGATGCTCAGCACCGGACACGACGACGAGCTGTCGACCGCGATAGCTTCAGCCACTGAGGAAAGCCTTCGCTATCTAGGCGTGGCGCTGCACGGTGACGCTGAGCATTTGAAGCCCCTGACCGGCAAGTTTTCCCTGTGGGGCAACAACATGGCGAGCACTGCCACCGCCTAGAAGATGGTAGGAGTAGCGCGGGGCGACGCCCCCGCGCCGCTGCAGGATCACTTGGTGCCGACTCCGGCCCGGTCGATTCGGATGAGCTCGATGGCCTTGTCCACGCCGTAGGCGATCACCTGGTCGGGCGCGACCTTCTTGCTGAAGGCCTTCGACAGGATGCCGATGAACAGCGCGATCATCGAGAGCGCGGCCCACATGAGCCGTCCTCAGTCGATCGCCCGGCGGAAGTTCGGCGTCGGCCCATCGAAGGGCTCCAGCTCAACCTTCGGGATGTATCGAGTCTGCTGACCTGAGATCGTCAGGTTGTCGAACTGGACGAAGGCCAGCGCACCTTCGATCCGGACCACCATGCCGACGAATGGCCCGCCACCTCCTGGAGGCCGTGCCCACTGGAACCGGTCTCCGACCTTCAGGTTCGTCTGGAACGCTGCCACCCGCGCCGGCCACTGGGCCGCAATGCGCCGGGCCTCGGCCTCCTGGTCCTTGATGCGCTGCTGACGGTCTCGTTCGAGCGCGGCTTGGCGCTCGCGCTGCACCGCTGCCGCTTTGTCGCGCTCCTGCGCCTGGGCTTCTTCTTCGCGCAGTCGTGCGGCGTACTGGTCGGCCGACAGCAACTGCGCCCGGACCGTCATCCCGAGGTACGAGAACGACTTCCTCAGGGTCTCATCGAAGACTGGCTTCGTGGTGACGTTGCTGTACCGGATGTCCAGAACCCACAGCGGTACCGCGCCACGCTTGCACAGGATGCGCTGGGGCAGTTGTGCCTGGCCGGCTGCCTGCAGCTCGGTGAAGCTGGGCTCACCGCCATTCCGCACACAGCGGTCCTGGGCGGGTGCCAGAGCGACCGTCAGGCCCTTGGGTATCCGTTGCGCCGTCACGAGGACCCCGGACATGCTGGGCACGAGGATCTGGCCCGTGAGGTCGAACTCGTACCGCTTGCCATCGAGGGTGCGGCTGAACTCCTCAATCGATCCGCCTCCCGACACCGATGGGTTCGTGGAACACCCCTGCAGCGAAAGGATGGTCAGGAGGGCAACGCCCGCCGCCCGGCTGAATGTCTTCATTCTTCTCCCTGTTGGTTGGCCTATGCCAGCCAGAAAATTGTGACGTAAACACGGCTGACGCAAAAGCAGCATGCCAAGAGACTGGTCCGGATGGGTCCAGCAGCGTCAGGTCAGTCGAAGAAGAGGGTCAGTGCGCGCGCCCTGCTGGCGGCAAACGTGGTTTCGCTGCGCCGGACTCGGGAGCTTTCCCAAGAGGCGCTCGCCTTCGAGGCCGGCTTGCACAGGACCTTCGTGGCGCATGTCGAGCGCCAGGTGAGGAACATCTCGGTGGACAACATCGAAAAGCTGGCGATCGCGCTGGGCGTCGAGCCGTACGAGCTGCTGAAGCCCTGATCCGTCGCACCGCCAGGTCAGTCGTCCCACATCGACGATGTACCGCAGTCGCCGTAGAAATTTCCGCTGGTGTCGAGGTCGCCGGCCATCGGAGTGCCGTCGAGGTTCATGCACGGCGAAGCGTCGTCTGCATCGAGCCAGCAATCGCCGTCGTGAAGCGTCCGGCAGCCCCAGCTGGGCTCGTCGTCCTGGTCATCCTGAGTGGCGTGTGCCGCGGCGGCCTGCTGCCCATGGCTCGTCGCATAGGCCTGCGACGGGGCAGTGGCCACCAGGATCATGACTCCGACGACAAGCGCGATCTTCATGATGCCGTCGAGAAAAAGCAGAACATCGGTCATGTCGCAAAAAGTTAAAGAAAACGTGGTTTTTATTGTGCTTAAACGGGAGCCTCTTGTCCATGCAAGAAGCTTCTGTTCGGCGTGGCCGACCGTTGGGTTCGAAGACGGCTGATCCTGTTTTGGCGGCTGCCTTTGGTGGCGCCGTTCGTGCTGCCAGAACGCGGCGCGGCATCGCTCAGGAATCGTTGGCGCACTTGGCCAAGATCGAGCGATCGCACGCCGGCAAGATCGAGCGTGGCGAGCACATGCCGACGCTTGCGGCCGTGTTGAAGATCGCAAAGGCGCTGGGCATGAGCGGCGCCGAGCTGCTGGCGGAGGCCGAGGCGCTGCTGCCGGCGGAGTACCTCGCGGGCAGCTGAAGGACGGGGTACCTCGTTTGCTGGCACCCATCTGTGGGCCCCAGGTCGAGGGACCACTTTTGGATGGGCTCTGTCGCCTAGACCGGGCACACGATGAGGAGGGCGTTCCAGCTGGATGCCACCCTTGGTGACCCAGCCCCCGAGGGCGCCCTCAAAGGCGAGTCCTGCGCCGTGATGCCGAGTTGCCCACCGCGACGGACGTGCGTTCGTCGCAGGCGACGCCCGCCCGTCGCCGTGGACAACTCGCTGGTTTTGCCTGTGAAGTGCAGGCTATCGAACCGGTGTCGCGCGCCAGAAGGTCTTCACGTCCTCGCCCCACTTGAGACCGGCCGCCGACACGGCGGCCGGGAGAATCCGGCGCATCCGCTCGCGGTTCAAGTTGGTGTCGGCGTACCAGCCAGGCACCAACTGACGGCTGTACCGCTGGGCCCATGCAATCGACTGGCCTGGGAACAGTTCGGCGTGCGACTTGGCGACGTAGGCACGGGTGGTTCCGTAGCAGCCCATCGCCTGCGCCATCGCCTCGCGTCTGTCGGGGAACTCGGTCCACAGGCGCTGCAGCAAGTCGATGTGGATGTCGATGTAGTTCCAGTGCCTGGTCATCACCCCGCGGTACTCAAGACCGGGGCCGATCATCGTCTTCTGGGGCGCGCTGGTGGGTGCTGGCTGCGGCCTGGTTAGGCGGTCAAGTTCTGCCGTCAACAGGGCACGGCGGACTTGAAGGGTGGCGATCCATCGCTGTGAGGCCTGGATGGCGGATTCGATCTGTTCCAGCTCCTGGATCGGAAACTGGGGCTGTTCGTTCGGGGTCGGTTGCGCTTGCATCACTTCCTCCAGAGACGACGAGTGCGATGGCCCACAGTGATCGTGCGACCGTCAGTGCTTTTCACCTTGTAGGCATCGAACCATTCGGCCAGGCGGGAGACAGGGCGCCGACCAAGATCGCGTTCCATGCTGCGAATGCTGTTCTTGCTCAGGTAGAGCACGATGGCGCCGCGACCGTCGTGCTCTTCTTGCCCGTAGAGGTCGAGCAGCTGGTCGACCATCGGCGGG
>NZ_JAGQDD010000033.1:0-25900 GCF_018069845.1 Ideonella alba | reverse complement strand
CTTCATGGACCCTATCGTCTCAGGGCTTCACGTCGGTGCCAAGCAGGGCGTGGGGCGATTTATGCAGACCTTCCCTAAACCGAGGGCGACTCAAACCAAGATTCGTCCGCTTCCAAGCTATTCCGCTCAGGTCATCGGCATTGCGGTGTCGTGTGGGCAAACAAGTCTCTTCCGCACGGAGGTAGAGCTGGCTTAAGGTCGGGTATGCAGCGTACGCGGTCAATGGTGGCAGGCAGGCGGGCTCACGCTGACCGCCATCAAGCCGACATCCAACCTATCGGCCGGCGCCGCCATGAAAGTCAGCAAACGGCAGGACAGCAGCCGGCCGAGTTGTCGCCGGGAAGTCCCACACTGTGACCGACCGGTCCGTGCCAGAAAGGAGGACTCGAGTCGACCCATCAGCGACACCCGCTGCCGTGAACTCGACGCCCCGGTGCGGTCGGTCGCACATGCATCGAGGCCGCCGAAGGTGGCCCCGCAGCCGAGGGCAACCATCGGCAGGTAGCACTCAGGGCGATTGAGGCGCAGAACACAGCTTGAGACCGTGCGGGCTCTCCATTTCGGGAGCCTTGCGTGCAAGCCAGGGTGCAACAGCCCCAGCGGGCACCGGTTTGCGCCACGGTCCACTACGAGCGTCACTGCGCGGAGCAAACAGCGCTGTACCGCCTGGTGAGCAGCACGCCGCGAGCGTTTTCGCCTAGGCCCAAGACGCTACCGGCGCCCTCCTGCCGAAAGTCGTCAAGGACGTGTTTGGCCGCTGCAGGATGCAGCGTGTACTTGCCGCATCGCCTTCGGCACGCGCGCCGGACAGAAGTTGCTGACGGTGCAGGGCGCCATGCCCAAGGCGACAGAGTTCAAGCAATCGCTATGCGCCGACATCGATGGTTTCAGTTTGCACGCAGTCGTGAGCTGCGGCGCCGATGACTGCCAGGCGCTGGGTGCCGCTACATGACCCGCCCGGCACTGGCTAACGAGCGTATACAGACCAACGCTGCGGGCAAGGTGGTGGTCAAGCTCAAGACTCCGTAGCGTGACGGCACCGCGCATCTAGTGACGTCACCGCTGGAATTCATGGAGCGGCTCGCGGCGCTGGTGCCCAGCCCGAGGCTGCATCTAATTCTCTTCCATGGTGTCCTGGTGCCCAACGCCAAGCTGCACGTGCTGGTGGTGCTGTGAGAGGCCGAGGCGCCCGCGCAGGCCGCGCTACTCGCCGAGTGCGATGCGAACTGTGCGCACCACCGCCCGGTGCGGCTGAGCTGGGCGAAGCCGTTCAAGCGGGTGTTCGGCCTCGACGTGGAGCACTGCCCCTGTTGCGGCGGCAAGCTGAAGATCATTGCGGTCATCCTCGAGCAACCAGTCATCGCGATGATCCTCGCTCACTTGGGCCTGCAGGTTAGGGGGCCACCTCGGGCGCCAGCTCGTGGCCAGGCGCCTCAAGCGGCCTGACTTCGCCCAACTGCAGCCGTTCAGACGACCCGGCGGCACGGGCCGCTGGAGTCGGCTGCGTTCGAGAGTTTGCGGGACTGATGACAACGTGCTTGTGGTCCGGAATAACCTACTTAAGGCACCCAAGAAAGGCAACCTACGGCTGCGCCCTCAACGCTCAACGCATCTCAGCCACCTTCAAAGACTGACTCAAGCGCGTCAGGCGCCGTGCTAGGGGTGCCACAGGGAAGCAGAAAGGGCGTTTGAAAACACTATCCGAAGTATGCTTGGCGCCAGGTCATAGGGGCTAAATTCCTATGACGTCGTGCAAACCAAGTAGCGGGGACGGAAATGCAAATTGACGAAGTTCGCGGCCGGGTGGTCAACTTGCAAGGCGGCGCCTCGGGGTTCGAGGGCGTCAGGATCAATCTGATCTATGAGCTGGTCAGCGCCGGTAAGCCCGAACGCAGCGCCAGCGTGTCGGTGCAAGTCGGTCGGGACGGCGTGTTCGCGGCTAACCTGCAGCAGCCGGACGACGGTGCCTACACCTTGTCCGAAACCGGACACATCTCATTCGTGCTGCAGGACAAGAATGGCAACCCGCTGCCCGTCAGTGATGCTCGGGTGCGGTCCACGGTGCTGCAGCCCACCAAAACGACCGCGACCGGCGGCGACGCCAAGGTGTCTGGCAAATCGGGCGCCGACACGGTCGTCAGGCTGGACAAGTCGATTTCCGTCGGCAGCCTGCTGGCCGACAACTTGGTATTTTCCCCCGCCACCTTCGACAACATCGAAAACCTGGTCAAGTCCATTCCCGTCAGCAGCCTGTTGGCCGGCAATCCGGTGCTCATTACCACCACTTTCGACAATATCGAAAACCTGGTAAACCCAACGCCGCGTGTGCTTGAGAACGTGCCCCGGCAGCTCAACAAGAAGCTGCGCGGCAAGGTGGTAGACAGCAATGCCAAGCTCAAGCTGCGCGACAACCAGATAGTTTTTTATGGCTCGCCGGCATCCACCGGCCGCGCCACTGTGCTTGGCGTTTGCTCCACCGATGGTGACGGCAATTTCTCGCTGCCCTACCCCGCCGGCAAATACAAGAACGCCTTTGCCACGGTGTCGGTCAAGCCGGGCGACAAGCTGGACATTGCCCTGACTGCCAGTGACGAATGGCCAGATTTCGTCTGGCTGGTAGTGCAAGGCCTGCCCACCAGCATGACGCAGGATGAGCATGACAATTGCGCCTGCAGCACAAAGTCCGTGCCGCAGCTGCCCGACATGGAGGATCTGGTCAACAACAGCCAATATTCGCAGGACATCGGCGGCAGCTGCATCAACTTCACCACGCCCAACCGTGCGCTGGAGGAGTTTGCCTACATCCAGGTTATCCGAACTAGCGACCCCGAGCTCTACAACCCGGCGAGCTACAAGCTGGAAGACCGCCTGGCCTGGGTCAAGCTTCGGGTGGCCGAAATCCAGAAGCAACTGGCACTCTTTGCCAGCTTTCCGACGCTGCACCTGGCGCTGGTAGGCCAGCTGCAGCAACTGGGCGAGCAGGAACCGCGGGCGCAAGGAAGGCTGGGCGGCGGCCTGTTGGTGGATAGCACCAGCAGCGGCACCGGTACGGCCGACCCCATCGGGCCGGCTGCGCCCAAAGGCGGCGCCACCGCCCAGATCGGGCTGGACCAGCAAAGCGAGGCCACCGACGCCTACTTCCGGGCCGGCATCTACAACCGTAACAGCGACGCCCTGCAGCGCGAACTGCAGATTCTGCGTACCGAGCAGGACCGGCTGGAGCGCCTGATCGCTAGCATGGGCCGGGTGCCGCTGACCGGCCGCAACCCGATTGACTGGGACGACAGCGACGGCATCCTGGGCACAGTGCAGGCTGCCACCATCGCCTTCGGCCACATCCTGCACATGAAGCAGGTGTGGCGCGCTGCTGGCTATTCGCTGGGTGACTTGCTGTACTCGCTGCCTCTAGCGCCGGGACAGAAAAAGCAGATCGCGGTGATGGAATGGGACCGTCGGGAAACCGCCGCCCGCACCGAGCAGCTCGATGCGGTGGATACGCTGGACAGCACGCTGGTGCACGATCGCGACATCAATGAAATCGTCAGGGCCAACCTCGCTGAAAGCCAGACCGCCTCCAGCCACAACACCACGGCGGGGACCAGCGGCGGCCTGGGCGTGGGTTTTGGCAGCGGCAGCTCCAGTGGGGCCAGTGGCAGCTTTGGCGGCATGAAATTCCTGGGTGGTGTGTCCAAGGTGCTAGGGGTGTCCGGCGGCTTCAGCAAATCCAAGGGCGATAGCTGGAGCGATGCCTCGCAGAACTCCACGCGCAGCCTGTTCTCCTCATCCGAACAGAACCTGCGCGACCGCACCATGCAGAACGCCTCATCAGTGCGCAGCCAGCGCGCCAGCGTGGTGACCACGGTGGGGCAGTCGGAGTCGTTTCGCTTCACCACCGAAGTCGTCGCCAACCACAACCACTGCCATGCCATCACCATCCAGTACTTCGAGGTGCTGCGCCACTTTGCGGTGCACCATGAGCTAGCCGATGTGCAGGAATGCTTGTTCGTTCCGTTCCTGATCGAGAACTTCGACCGCCGCAAAATCCTGCGCTGGCGCGACGTGCTGTCCACCTACCTGTTCGCGCCGCAGACCAGCCTGCGCCAGCTGCGCGCCGGCTTTGATTCGCTGCAGCGCGAAGAGGACGCGCTGCATGGCGACGCACTGGCCTACTCGGCCTTTCCCGCAGAACGCTACTGTGACGAACAACTGAAGGAGGTGGCAGGCGACCTGTCGTTCAGGCTCCATGTGGTCAAGCCCAACGTTACCCTGCCGTCCACCGCCACCGACTACAACACCATCTATGCCCAGGTGCTCGCCAGCCTGACCTTGCCGCTGCGCGGCCTGGGCTGGTGGGCCTCGGGCATCGGCCCGGTGGCCGCGCGGCTGGCCCAGCAGATCTTCGAAAAACAAAGCCTGAACGGCGTGGAAGAAGGCTTTCAGGCCCAGCTGGCCTACGAGAATTTCGTGGCCGATTTCTGCAAGACGATCAAGGTCCACGCGGTGCTGCAGAACAACCCCTCCCAGAAGGTGGACCTGCACTTTGACGTGACGCTGATCTCCAACAACAACTGGTTCAGGAACGACAAGGCCAGCATCAAGAAGGCAATGCTGGCCGGCGAAACTAACACCGGCGCACGCGTGGGCGACTACAACGTCAGCATCGCGCTGCGCCCGACGAGCGCCACCTATGGCGTCATCGCTGGCCTGCGGCGCACTGACATCATCCGCATCGAGATCACCGCAGCCGACCTGCCCTATGGCTCCACCTGCCTGGTGCTGGGCGGCACGGTGAGCTACCAAACCGACCACTACGCGGGCCGCCTGTTCTCCTCGCGCAGCTTGCAGAACGACCTGGCGGGCGATGACTCGGCGCTCATCTCCACGCCGCTGACCCAGGACGAAATGCGCAACCCACGCCACGAGGACAAGAAGAGCGCCCAGCTGCTAGAGCGCCACCTGGAGTCCAACAGGGAGTATTACCACAAGCTGCTGTGGTCGGCGTTGGACGAGCAGCGGCTGTTCAACCTGCTGGACCGCTACACCATCCAGTTGCCGCGGCTGCGTTACAAGACCTATGTGGACCAAGGCCAGGTCAAGACCGGGCTGGAGCTGGACGGTGCGGGCAAGCCCATCATGCAATACGACACGCGCAGCGTTGCCTCGGTGGTGGACTTCAAGCGCCTGGGCTTTGCCGGCAACAGCGTCATCTTTGCCGTGGCCAAGGGGCTGAATGTCAACCGCGACTTCCTGCTCATCCCCAACTTCGTGCCTTCGCCCAACGACCGCACACTAGGCGTGCTAACCGACCAGGTGCCAGTGGACCTGATCGACTTCTACAAGCCTGCGCCGGGCACAAAGCACGAGCCCAAGCCGTTTCGCATTAGCGTGCCCACTAAGGGCTTGTTTGCCGAGGCCGTCTCCGGCGCCTGCAACAGCTGCGAGAAGATCGACGATTCGCGATTCTGGAAGTGGGAGGAGCACCCGATCGACGAGCCCACAGCCATCGAGCCGATATCCACCCAGACGCGGCGTACCGACCCGGGCAACCTGAGCCCCAAGGACTTTGCCACGCCCATCGTCAACATCCAGAACGCACCGGCCGCGCCCGACCCCACGGGCCTGTCCAAGGCGCTGGATCTGCTGGGCAAATCGGATGCATTCCGCGACATCACCGGCTTGTCCGAGACGCAAAAGAACGCGATGGCGGCCCTGACCACCAGTAGCGCCGCCGCCACCCAGTACGCCACCACTGCGCAGCAGCTGGCCAGCAAGGCCGGTGACATCAGCCTGGAGGCGATGAAGACCATGTCGGCCTACGACCTGGACCGGCGCAGCAAGGCGCTGCAAGGCCTGTCGCAGCTGGAAAACTCCAAGCTGGACGCCGACACCAAGGCCGCGCTGACCAAGAAGGCCTTTGAGCAGTTGCTGGGCGATTCGCCCGAGCTCGGCCAGATGACCGCGCTTCTGCGCCAGGGCGAGCAGGCCCGGCAGGAGCAGGCGGGCAAGGGCAAGTACGACGACGCGCTCAAGGTGCTGGACAAGGCCGAAGGCTCGCAAAAGGTGGAAATCGACACCGACGGCTCGGTGACCGTGCAGCAGCCGGTGATCGACGAAGACAATAGCCAGAACCCTCCGGACCTGCAGCAGCAGTTGGCCTGGCTCAAGGATATCGACCTGTCAGGCGTGGGCGACGACAAGCGCTGGGCCTACATGATGGCCATCATGAAGGCGCTGCGCGAGGGCGTGATCTTTCGCTCCAAGGAAGACCTTCTCCAATCAATCATGCAATGACGGAGCCTGGACATGAACCAACTTCTCAAGGACGCTCTCGACCAGAACCTCGGCCTGGCGCAGATGGACGTCACGGCCATGGCTGCGGACATAGGCTACCTGCCGCTGCGCAATATCATCACGGCGGGCCAGCTCAGCACGGCACTGCAGAAGCATGGGCCGATCGCCGTCGTCGGCGGCGGCCTGGCACAGGAGATGTTCGTCAACGGCATACACGGGAGCCAGGTGCAGCTGTTTGACCTGGGCCGCCAGGAACTGGTGACCCAGCCGGCCAACCAGTTCCTGCGCGAACATGGCGACCGGCTGTACGCCGCACCCTTGATGGGCAACGAGAACAAGGGTAACTTCAGCGAGTTGCTGGCGGTTCGCGACGGCGTGGGCAACTACCACGGCAATCACTTTGTTGCGTACTTCCACGCCAGCGGCGTGACGCAGCAGCAGATTGACCAGCAGATGCGGGACTTTCTGCCACGCTTCGTACACATCTTCAACATGGACAACATCGCTTCGGTGGAGCGGTCGAAACTGACCTACAAGCAAGACGTCGTGTTGCGCTTCGCCGTCAATGCCATGCAAGGCTTGATCCATGACGACCATGTCTACCTGCGCCGGGGGAAGGGCAACAGCTTCTATGCCAGCACGCTAAAGCGCAACTGGCGCTACCGTTTCGAGGAAGCGAGTTTCATTGGCATCGACCCGCTGAACTGGTTCCCCAGCCCGGACGACCTTGGCTACGCTATCAATTCGCGGCACTTCCTGGCCGGCAGACGTTCCTGGACCTACGGCCATGTGCAGGACGACGTGTATTTCATCGAAACCGCGGCCATTGAGCGTTATTCGCATACGGTCTATCAAATTCTGGCCGATGTTCCCGTGGTCGGCATACCGCACAACACGGTGGTGGACATCTGGAATCACCTGCTGAACAACGCCCTGACCTATTACAACCAGACGGCGGTCGATGGCGGTAGCCTAGTGACCGGCTATGAAAGGGCCTCGTTCTCGCGCGGCGACATCTTCTATCGCGAATACGACGAGCCCGATCTGCAGACAATCCTGTCGGACGACACGTTCCAGGCGGTCCTGGACCGGCACCCGCACTTGAGCCCCTGAACGCTAGGCCGAGGCAGCCTCGACCGCTCGCGCTAGGACGGTGCCGCGCCGGCTCCAGAGGCCACCAACTCCACCAGCAGGCAGTCCCCCCAGCCCGGGTTGTGTCCGCCTGACACTCGGAAGTTGGCCACATCGATCAGCGCGATGGCCAGCGCATTGAGATACCCAGCACCGCCGCGCGCAGCGCCTGCGGCTGCAGGCTTTGGCACAGCAGCGTGGCCGCCAAGACGAACCAGCTCACGGTGCTGATGTGCCGACAGGCACGCAGAAAGCGCTGCTGCACGCCC
The DNA here is from genome assembly GCF_018069845.1 of Ideonella alba. Classification (NCBI taxonomy): domain Bacteria; kingdom Pseudomonadati; phylum Pseudomonadota; class Betaproteobacteria; order Burkholderiales; family Sphaerotilaceae; genus Ideonella; species Ideonella alba. The sequence continues at coordinate 18,209 of NZ_JAGQDD010000033.1, read as the reverse complement.
GACAGCAGCGCCGCATCGGTGATGCGAAGCATGGCCGCAATCACCTTGCGCTCACCCAGCCAGGAATGCACGATACCTGTCAACACCATCAGCGCCGCCCTGAGCACGCCCAGCCGTTGTCTATCTTATTTCTCCAAAGGTTTTGGTATGGGAAGTGTCAGCCTTCGCCTTGCTGAGTGTCTAGCTCTCCGGGGCCTCGATCCATAGACCAGATTTCGGTTGCCTCGGATGCCAGAAATCTGCCTGCCGCCACCGTCAGCATATGGCCGGATCCGGGTCTACGATGAGGCGGCAGGCAGCTGACCTTCGCGGACGGGGCCGACGAGTTGACTGTCAGCTGCCTGGCGAGGGTGTGAACTGGTAGTCCCGGCCACAACCTACCGTTCGTGTACGTCTGCAGCGTGGATCCTCACAAGAACTGATCCGGTACCGCCTTCCCTGGCACTCAATCCCTAGTTCGTGAGTGGAGCTGCGCTAGGTGGCGGACTCGATAGCGACGGCCGTATGAGTTCAGCCACCTTGAGTCCTGCCTTTTGAGTGATACTTGCTACGCTGTAGGCTCGAATACTCTGCGGGTGAATCGTCAACGCTCGCGACTGTTGATGAGTGACTCGGCAGTCAAGAATGAGTGCACAAGGGGGTAGAGAATGAGCAACGAGGACGCCATTGGCGCCGACTGGGCCGGGTATCAGCAGGACACGCTGAGTTTTCTTGCTGTGCTGGGTCGGTTGTGCTCAGAGTGCCGAGCGGTCTTGTATCCCGATCCTAGCGATGCGGCACATGAGAAGTTCCTTGCCCTCACGCGCGAAGCTGAGGGCCTCCGAAGGCAGATACAACACCTCGAGTTGAGGTTGGTGGTAGTCGCGCCGATGAAGGCTGGCAAGTCTACGATCATCAATGCCATCCTGGGACAGGATCTCCTCCCAAATCGCAACTCTGCTGCGACATCGATTCCGACAGAGATTGTCGATGAGCCGGAGTGCGGCCATCCCATACTGACGCTGACACAGGGCCTTAGGGAGCGCTTTCGCGTGGCGGCAAATGCTATTCGGCAGTTCTTTATCTCGCACGACGACGTGAGCATTGAGAAGAGTCTGTCGCAGTACCCTCATCTGGTCCCGCTCGCCAAGACTCTTCGCGACGACGGGCCAAGGCCCTTGAAAAGTGAAGTTCACGACAAGTCGGATATTCAAGACGTCCTGATGTATCTGAACGACGTCACCCGCATCTGCGCCGACGTTGTGCCATCCTCAAACCCGCTTGCACTGCTTGAACCGGAAGACACTCCGCGAATCGCCGTGCAGATTCGCAAGGTTCCCGGCGGAGTTGACTCGCGCGGGATGGGCAAGTTGGTGATAGTGGACACGCCCGGCCCCAACGAAGCGAGCCAATCCGAGATGGGGCTCGAGCGCATCGTTGAGCACCAACTGCAGGAGAGTTCGGTTGTGCTGCTCGTTCTGGATTACACGCAGTTGAACACCGAGGCGGCCGCCAAGATTCGTGCCCATGTGGACAGGATGCGTGAGCGCGTCGGAGATTCGAACTTCATTGTCGCGGTAAACAAAGTTGATGCCCGTTCCAAGGCTGGCGACATGACGCAGGAACAGGTGAGGAGCTACGTCAGTCGAGAACTACAGATCGAAAGGTTTGACCCTTCCCGGCACCTCTTCGAGATGTCCGCGGTTTTTGGTCTAGAGGCAGCAAGCTTTCTCCACGCGGCGGACAGCTGTCTGCCTGATGAGTCGACCCGCGTTCACGCTGGCGCGCTAGTGCGGCGCAAGAATCCGCTGATCGAAACGGAAGAGGAACTCCAGGAAGAGCTCAATGGGATGGATGAAGAGCAACTGAAGGATCTCGCGCGCCGATTCTGGAAGAAGTCTAGGATGGAACCGTTTCTGGAAGGCTCTCTGTCAGAGCTCATGACGCGGGCCGGGCCAAAGGTATTCGAGACCGCTTTTCATGCTAGCGGCAGGATCCTGACGGACCTCAAGAATGCACTTGAACTCCGATTGTCTTCAAGCGGCACGAACGCAGCGTCCATCCGCAGAGAGGTGGAAGAACTGCAGACGCAGGCGCTCAAGGTGATCGAGGCCAGAGCGGAGATCGACCGACGCAAAGACAGCGCGAAAAAAAAACTGGACACTGCTCTCCAGCTTTTATTAGATCAAGTACGGCTCGACGTTGGCCAAACCATAAGGCGATTAGCTACGAAGGACAAGGCGGATTTGGCACCAACCAAGGACGAGGGCTTCATAAGGCGATTCTTGAGCGGATTGCTTCAATCGTCGAGGGGGCCCATACAGTACGAAAGGCAGTCGGACGCCGACGCCGCAATTGAACGCCTGCTCGATGATGTCAAGCAGTACCTTACGGCCCACTTGAACAGCGCGCGAATCGAGATCAAGACGCTCGTGCGCGAGTTCGTCCAAGAGGTACGACTTATTGTGGAAGACGAGTTGTTGCCGATCCTCAAGAATTCGGTCGACCAGATGCAAAAGGCGTTCAATGCTCGCCTCGAAGTCCCTGACGTGCGCTTCGACGTTGGAGAGATGGAGATATCGTTCCGTGCAGAGAAGAAGTCACAGTTGGTTCGTGAGTCCGGCTATGACACGGAGACAACCTATGAAACCCGCTGGTACACGCTTTGGCTCTACGACCACAAGGTTGAGAGGCAGGTTTACCGAGCGGCGGTCTATGAGGATCGATACATCATTGACCTCGAGACCCTGTCGCGCCACGCGATTGCGAGCGTCGGAGACCACATTGCTGCCGTCCGCCAGAGCCTTGACGCCTATTTGAGCGAAAACGTTGCCCGAAGGATCGACCGCTTTACTCAGCGGGTATCCGATGATCTCGACTCCTACCAAGCCAATCTAGAGGGCGCGCTCAGGCAAAAGGAACTCAGCGTTCATGAGCAAGAACTGACGCGACTCCATGCTGCCAAGCTATTGGACGAGATTAAAGATGCAAGGCAGCGAGGTACCAAGCTGTCTACCTATGTTCCTGTGGACTCCTTGCGCCGATGACCTCCAACATAGAAGTCGATGATCTGTTGCCGCGCGGACTATTGCAGCGGATCCCCTCGCTTGGCGATCGCGTCCTACTTGACTTGGTTTGCGGACTCCAAGGGCAGGAAGAGAGTCTCACCCGCCGGGCGAACCAAAGTCGGTTGGGTAGAATGCTAGATCGCGTCGCTCCGACCACAGCAGAACAACACTTCGACCGGCTTGCGCTACTCACTCAGCGCGCTCTGTGCCAACTGGTGGCAAACCTGTCCGTACATCAAAGCGTGACTGACAGGGCGCTCCTTCTAACCCAGAAGACGCTGGAACGCGCCGTCGAAGTGGCGGCCGCCGTTCGCGACCAAACAGATCAGCGCCTGCGAGAGGTCGATCAGCGTCTTGACGACATGAAGCGCTGCTTAGGGATCATCCAGAATCAAGTCCACGATCACGAGCAGCGCCTTGCCGCGGTCGAAGCCTTCATCCAATGCAAGATTGACACCGACGGCGTGTTCCTGGCCTGGCGAAGCGGTCGCCGCTACGAAGCGCTTTCTTGGCTCTATCAGCTAATACTCATAGACGATGATGCGCTCGCGAGTAGTTTGTGGGATCGACTGCTGCCCGAACAGAGAACTGCGCTGCACCGTCACATGGTCGAATCGGCCCTCGCAGAGTTGCACCCGAGAGTCGGAACGAGAGCATTTTCCTTGATCGATTCGACCGCTCAGAGCATCGCTTCGATGTCTGACCGTGATCGGAGGCTGCTGGCGTATCTAATCGACTCCATCAGCTCTGCAGGGATCTACGCTGCGAAGTTGGCATACCCAATTCGCAGCTATTTGTCGCTGACCATCGAACTCTCGTTGGTCATGGAAGAAAAGGCTGCCGCGCAAGTCGCCCACGCTTTGACGCGTGAGAAAGGCATTGAGATCCCATATGTGTTCGATATGGAGGAGTTGTGCTCCGGAATATTTGACGAGGGTCAGGCCCTTCGTCGTGCAGTTTTGGCCGCTTGACAAGTAGGACATGTCACACGAGGATCTTCTCCACGCCCGTCCAGTGCTGGTCGTCGCTGGTGGAGGTGCTCGGGGCGCGTATGCCGCTGGCTGCCTAACCCGCCTCGCGGAACTCGGGCTTCGTCCAACGGAATACTCTGGCACGAGCATTGGTGCCTTAACCGTTGGCGTACTGGCTGGTAGTGAATCGTTCGGCGCTGGCGTCGATAAGGCCTGCCGGTTCTGGGACATGTTGTCTAAGAAGTCCCCGCTCGGCAGCCACCGACCTGACGCCGTCGCGCGGGCTCTGCTTTCATGTGCTGATGGTGCGGCGATCTTTGACGACACGCCGATCGCCGACGCCGTCAAGGACTTCGTGAACCTGTCGTGCATCGCCTCCAGTGCGCCAACTTGGGTCACGGTTAGCGAGGTACTCTCGCCGAAAAACCGCCTGTTGCTTACGCTGGTGTCGAACGACTTGCGTCCGCACTGGATCAACCTGCAAACCTTGCCTCGCCACCAAATTCACGACTATTTGCTCGCGAGCGCCGCTATACCGTTCGCACTTTCGAGCCGGCAGATAGATGGCATGACGCTTGTTGACGGCGGCTTAGTCGACAACATACCCGTGCTGCCGGTCGTACTTGGTCGGCCAGGCCTGATCATCGTGATCAAACTCCAGCATGGGTCGGCTTGGTGGCGAGGCGGCTTCCCGGACCAAGCGATTCTTGAAATCTCGCCGAGTGAGCCCGTCCAGCAAGGAGATGGAATTCTTCCCTGGATGGAATCGCTGCTGGACTTCAGTCCAAGCAAGATCGCATATCTCCGCAACATGGGCTACAAGGACACCGAGCGCATCCTTAGGTCCTTTGGAGGATGGCATTCGTTGATGCGAACACGGGAAGAGGAACAGCGCGAGCTCATCGATTCGACCCGCAAGATGATAGACGCGGCCAAGCGCACGCTCGGCGATCCATAAGGTAACGGAACGGACCGGGCTATGGCGCACAAGGCTGCGGCTGGGCAAGTAGTTTTCAACCCCTAGGATCTGTTGTCTTGCGCTTCCCCGATACGGCGGAAGACTTATGCGTTGGCAGTCCGCTTCCGGCACGCTGGGTGGCAGAGTCGATAGTCCGCGCCGGGTCGGCTTGGTGAGTTCGTCCGAAATGGAAGCGGTCGTCCGGGCGCTGCAACTTGGCAGGACGCCTCGACCGTGCGCTTTGTGATGGCAGCGGCCCTTCGAGACGAGGCGGCGCGAAGGGCCGATCTCGGCGGGAGATGACGTTCGGCCCGTGGACGCGAACGTCTCAGTCCAGTCTCAACCTGCCTGCCATCAAGTGGGAATCGGCATCGCAGCGGTTGCGGCCCGTGGTGGTGGCTACGTGAATGCACGTTCACGGTCCAGTAGCGGTTGTCCACGCAAGGTTGCGCTGAATCCCGCCTACTATGGCCCCTAAGAAGTCTGGCCTGGATATTACTTGGCGGGGAGGTTTGAGATGCATCTTGTGCGGGTCCGCGTCCGAAATTTCAGAGGCATCGCCGACGGCGAGGTCCTTCTTGCCGGACATACGGTTTTTGTCGGTGACAACAATGCCGGGAAGTCCACGTTGCTGGAAGCGGTGGACCTGGTGCTCGGGCCAGAGCGTCTCAGTCGCCGTCCCGTGGTTGACGAACACGATTTCTACGCCGGGAAGTACGTGGACCCGGCCAAGAAGGAGGTGATCTCGATTCAAGTCGAGGTGATTGTCGCCGGCCTCTCCGAGGAGCAGCAACGACACTTCCGCGATCACGTCGAGTGGTGGGACGCAAACGCCAAGGCGTTGCTTGACGGGCCGCCTCCAGAAGGTACGGACGCACCCCACGTCGGCGCGGCGATGCGCGTCTTCTTCAACGGCTGGTACGACGTCGATGAGGACGATTTCACCGGAGACACCTACTACGCCATTCCCGAAACGGCGGAGGGGTCCTACGTGCGCTTCTCGACGCCGGACAAGCGAAAGTGTGGCTTCCTATATCTGCGCACTCTTCGCACTGGCGCCCGTGCCCTCAGCCTGGAACGTGGCTCATTGTTGGACGTGATACTCCGGCTGAAAGAGACACGGCTGACTATGTGGGAGGACTTGCTCGGCCAGTTGAGGGCGCTTCCGGTTGGCGAAGGCGAGGAAATCGGCGAACTGCTGGCCTCTGTCCAAGAGGCGGTGCGGCACTACGTGCCATCCGACTGGGCTGAGCAACCCCACATGCGGGTTTCGGATCTCACCCGAGACATGCTCCGCCGCACCCTGACCGTCTTCATGGGCACCGGCGCGACGAGGCCGGACGGATCCATCTACTCCGCGCCGTATCAGCATCAAGGCACGGGCACGATCAACGTGCTGGTGTTGGCTCTTCTGTCCATCATCGCCGAGCTGAAGCAGAAGGTGATCTTCGCAATGGAAGAGCCAGAGATCGCGCTTCCGCCGCACACCCAGAAGCGCATCATCAATTCGTTGCGCCAAAAGTCGGCGCAGGCCATCTTCACATCCCATTCTCCCTATGTGCTTGAGGAGTTTGACCCGGGCCAGGTTCTCGTTCTCAAGCGAGCAGCTGGCGTCATGACCGGGATGCCGGCTTCGTACCCGCCATCAGTCAAGCCCAAGGCCTATCGCACCGAGTTTCGAACGCGGTTCTGCGAGGCTCTACTGGCCCGATACGTGCTTGTCCTGGAGGGCCGCACGGAGGTCGACGCGCTGCCTGCCGCAGCCCGCCGGCTTTGCGACCTGGACGCCACGCGATTCAAGTCACTCGAAAACCTCGGCGTGGCGATCGTCGATGCACGCGGCGAGACCAATGTCGCTCCGTTGGGCGCGTTCTTCCGGTCGCTCGGCAAAACCGTGTTTGCCGTGTTCGACAAGCAGGCGCCGGAGGCGCTAGCTGCAATCGTTGCCTCGGTGGATCATGCCTACGAGTCTGCGACCAAGGGCTTCGAGAACCTCGTGCTGCATGGAACCTCCGAGGCCGCACTCCGCGGCTATGCAGCCGCTGTAGTCGCCGCTGGCGACTGGCCGCCACACCTCGCGGCGAAGACACCTACAGCCACCACGCCGCTGGTCGACCTGCAGTCGATGCTGTCGGAATACTTTGGCTGGGCGAAAGGCGGCGGCGACGCCGGCGACCTGCTCGCGTCGTGTCCAACCGTCAACGACATGCCTGAATACGTGAGAGCCACATTGGTGTCCATCAAGAATGCAATTGAGCCGCCGCCACTGCCCGCCGAGGACGCTGGAGCCGCCGCAGAGGTGGCAGTGGCTGCAGCCGAGGCCGACGACCCAGTTGCTCCAGCCGATCCCGTTCCAGCGGCGCCGGCATACGCGAAGTTTCATCCTTTCCCGCCGAAGCCGTTGGCATGACTGCCTTGTGGAGCGATCAGAAGCTAGGCTTCTTGGTGTGCGCCGAGCATGCCCTGGCGCTGGGGGGACCTGGCGCTGGGAAGACGCACGTCGCGTTGGTGAAAGCACGGGACGAAATTCGAACGGGAACGCTCAAGCCAGGGCAGAAGATCCTGTTCTTGAGCTTCGCCAGACCGACTGTCGCGCGCATCATCGAAAAGGCTTCGGAACTGATCTCACGCGAGGATCTGCAATGGCTGGAGGTCAGCACGTACCATGGCTTCGCATGGACCATTCTCAGGAGCCATGCCTATCTGCTGAATGGCAGGCGAGACGTGCAGCTCTTGCCGCCGCCTGAAGCGGCAGCGCACCTGACCGACATCGAAAGAGACCATCACGATGCCGAGAAGCAGCGGCTTTTCGAGCAGGAGGGGCGGCTGCACTTCGACCTGTTCGCCCGCTTGGTCAGCGAACTGCTTCGAAGGAGTGGTCGGCTGGCCGCCATCTTTTCCGACAGTTATCCCATCGTCATCCTCGACGAATTCCAGGACACGAACAGTGATGAATGGGCACTTATCCAGCAGCTCGGGCAACGCAGTCGCCTGATCGCGCTGGCCGATCCCGACCAGCGGATCTATGAGTTCCGCGGCGCTGACCCCAGACGGGTGGGCGAGTTCTTGGAGGTCTTTCAAGCGAAGCACTTCGATTTCGCGGGCGAGAACTACCGCAGCAGCGGCACCGACATAACGACCTACGGGAACGACCTTCTCACTGGGGCGAACAAAGGCAAGACCTATCAGCAGGTCAAGGTCACTCGTTACGGCTTTATGAATGGCAAGAGCCTGCACTTCAGCGCCAAGGCTGCGCTGTGCTCGGCTCTGAACCGCCTCCAGACCGTGCCGGACAAGTCGATCGCCGTCCTGGTGCCCTCCAAGCGGTTGATGCTTGAGTTTTCCGACTACCTATCTTCGGCGGCAGACGGCTTGCCGGAATTGCATCATGACGTCGCGATGGATGCAGAGCCGCCGGCCCTGGCCGCTGGCGTCATCGCCACCTTGCTGGAGGGAGGCACGGCTGGGGATGTGGCGAGCCGGGTGCTCGGAGCCCTTCACTCGCATATTCGCGGTCGGCGCGGAGGCAGACCCACCCCACAACCGGAACTTGACTTGGCGGGTGCCCTCAGTGGCTTCATGACCACGGGAAAGGTCCGTGGCGCCAAGCGCCAGTTGATCGTCAGCGAGGTTCAACGCATTTCTACAGAGCGGCAGCAACTGCAGTTGACGGGTGACCCTGCGGAAGACTGGCTGCACCTTCGTGGTCTGCTAGCGTCATCATCCGCGGATGTGTTGAAGCAAGTCGCGACTGACGCCCGCTATCTACGACTGCTTCACCGCGGCTCGATGCTGCGGACCAACCTGGGCTCACTTTGGCGTGCACAGGGTGGGTATCAGGGTGCTGAAGAGGCGGTGCGCAGCGCCTTAATGCAAGAGCACTTCGCTGCGGCTCAAAAGGACTGGCGCGGCATTCACGTCATGACGATCCACAAGTCGAAGGGCAAGGAGTTCGACGAGGTCCTCATCTACGACGGCATGTTTCAGCGCATTGCCAGGGCACCAGATAACCAAAGAGCCTACGCACAAGATCTATTGGCGCTGCGAGTTGGCGTGACGCGTGCTATCCGCCGCACGAGCATCCTGACGCCGAAACGCGACCCGTGCCCCTTCTTATGAAACGAGTCGCCGATGGCAACCAACGAAATCAACATTGCGTCCCCAGATGCATGTGGTGTCTGACTTTGCCGTCATTGAACTCCCGAGATATGAGGCCAGCAGAGCAGCTTTCGATGCAGTGGATAACCGGTAGGGCGGTTTGAGCGGCCTTACGGGTTCGAAATTCGACTGACCGCAACCAGTTTGAAGCGGGTGTAGTCACCTGAAGTGTCGTTCGACTTCTTGTGCCGATTCTTCCGGGTCGTTCAAAGCAAGCAAGTCTCTCCGGCCAAGCTGCGGAGAACCTCAAGCGCTTGCACCGCTCGCTCAGCAGGCACAAACAGGTGGTCATGGTGGAAGCCTGCCACGGCATTGCAGGCGATATCGGCCTGGGCCAGGCGGTCGGTGATGCAGGCCAGGAAGCCGACAGCATCGAGCGAGGAGTGGACCGCAAGGGTGATCAGGCGGCAGGGGAAGGTGTAAGGAATGCCCGCCATGTCGGCCGCCTGCTTGCCGACTATGGCGGTCAGGCCTTCGGACTCTCGGAATGTGCAGACAGGGTCCAATCCGTCGGGTAGGCGGAAGTCGCTGAAGCTGCAGTAGACGAAGACGTCATCGGCCAGGGTCGGCGTCATCTGTCGGCACAGTTCGTGCAGATCGCGAACAGCGGTCATCCGGATTCCCTCCTGTCAGCCCGAACTCGTTGCGGTCGAGTTTATGGGCTTCCCATCGCTTTGGGTGCACCTTGTTTCGTGTGTCTTCTGGTCGGTCATCCAGGTGCGTTTAGCTTGGCTGACCTCCCGCGAAAATTCCTAAACCTCGGTCATTCCCCAAGCCGTCTTGCTACCTTGCGGGCGCGGCTGGGATGACGGTGTCATTGGTGGGGCAGCAGTTGTCGGGCCCGACGGCCGCCTGCAAGGAGGTTGGCCATGCCCACCCGTTCGCAAGTGCTCTCCGACATCGCCTTGCACCGGCAGTCGCTGCGGCGCGCCGGGAATCCGCATCTGCCGCTGCTGGAACTGACGGCCTGGTGCCCCATCCGGGATGTGGCGGTGGACCTCGTGGTCATCGCCGCGGCGCTACTGCTGACACTCCAGCAGCCATGGGCGATACCGGTCAGTCTGCTGATGCTGGGCAATCGGCAGCGTGCACTGGGCAACCTTCTGCATGACGCTGCTCACCGGAACTTCAGCCGCAACCGGCGAGTGAACGATCTGGTCACCCGCGCGCTCATCGCGCCGCTGCTGTTCCAGAGTCTGTCGCGCTACCGCGAACTGCACTTCCGTCATCACCAGGGCTTGGGCGCGGCCGGGACGGATCCTGACCTGATTCCGATTCCGCCAGAGAAGGCCGGCTCCTGGGTGCGGGCGGTGACCCTGAACATCTTCTCGCTGCGCGCCTGGCTCGGGTCCACCTGGGGGCATCTGATCGATGGCGCAGTTCCCTTGTGGAGGCGGATGTATGTCCTGGCCTGGTGGGCTGCGCTCATGGCTGTGCTCGCCGCCGCTGTGGGTGCGCAGGCCACAGTGGCCATGCTGGCCCTGTGGCTGGCCGCGCGCGCCACCACCTTCCACGTCATCACCACCTTCCGGGAGATGTGTGATCACCATGGCCTGACGCCTGGCGGGGTCTTCAGCTTCACTCGGGACATCCGGGCGGCAGGGCTCTGGTCGCTGCTCTTCCATCCCCGCAACAACGCCTACCACCTGACCCACCATCTGCTCCCGGCCGTTCCCTACTACCGGCTGCCAGAGGCGCAGCGGGTTTTCTCGGCACTGCCGGAGTACCGGGCGAAGGCGGAGGTGTGTCGCACCTACTTCTTGGGCCCGGCCCCGGCCGTGTCGGCCTGGCAGCGGGGGTCGAGGGCTTGACCGAGCGCACGCTCGGCGCGCTGCAGGTGGCCGCCCTGTTGGTGTCGGCCAGCTACGGCATCGGCTTTCTGTTTGGCTCTGGTGAACATGCCTTGCGCTACGGCATGGCCGGCGCGGTCTATGGTGTGGCCACTGGCCTGGGCATGCTCGGGATGGCGGCGTTTGCCGGCCGGTTGTGGCAGGCCGGACGCGCCGTGTGGGATCTGTTTGGCGACCGGTGCGGGGAGCGGGTGCGGCGCCTGGTGGCGCTGCTGTCGGTGGTCTGGATGGCGGGGGTGCTGGCCGCGCAGCTGCATGGCGCGGTGGCAGTGGCGCGGCTGCTAGGCGCAGGGCCATGGACAGCCCATGCGATGGCCATCGCGCTTGTCCTTGTGGCCTCCCGATTCCAGTTGCGGGCGGCCTCCTGGATCTTCGCCGCCTGTCTGGCCATGAGCGCGGCGGTGTTGTTCCTTGCTCTGATGAGGAACGGTGGGCTGGCGCTGTACGCGGTGGCTTTGCCGGAGTTCGTCGACGCATTGCCGTCGCTGGGCCTGGCCCAGATGGTGACAATTGGGGTCGGCGTCGGGCTGCTGGTCTGTACGGGCGCTGACTATCACCAGTTCGTGTTGGCCGCCCGAGGGCCTGGCGCAGCGGTCCGCGGCTGCCTGTTGGCCGGTGCTGTGCTGCTGCTCCTGGCATTTCTGCCGCCGGCTGTGGTGCTCTCGGCCATTGCGCAACCTTCGTGGCCTTGGGTGACGGAGGCCAAGCAGGCAGTGCCACTGGCTTTGGCGCTGGCCGTGGGTGACCTGTCATCCGCGGCCGGGCCGGTGATGCTGACCATGCTGGGCATGGCAGCGCTGGGTTCAGGGGCGGCGGTACTTCGGGCGATGGTGTCTGCGCTCCAGGCGGCGCAGGTCCGTCATGTGCCACGGTCCTCATGGCCCATGGCAACGCTGGCGCTGACCGTGGCCACCGCCTTGACGGCCGCGGGCTGGCCGATTGTCGACACCATGGTCTCGGTCAACGTGGTCTACATCGCCAGCGTGGGGATCAGCCTGGTCGGTCTGCTGCGCCACGAGGCGGGCCAACCTGTGGATGAGATCTGGGTGATCGCGGCGGGTTGTGTCGGCTCGGTCACGGTGTTCGCGGCCGGTGCGCTGGGCGGGGCGGTGCCGAATGTTGAAGGGGTCGCACTCCTGGTCGGTTTGGCATCGGCCGCTGCGGTCCGGATGGCCCTACAGCGCGCTCACTGGGTGCCCGGGTACCGCACGGTTCGCCGTCACTGGGGGCATCGGGGCCGAAGGTGACTGAGGGTGGCCGCTCGAGGCCTGCGGCTGGATGAGGCAGTTGGCGGCATGGCCGACGATCATCGCGGTGATGTCACGCGCGATGGGCGGCTCAGTCTCCCAGTGGTGCCAGTACAGGTCCACCTGCACCGGGTCGTCTGGCGCCAGTTCCTGCAGCGTGCCGTCCTGGACCAGGGCCTGCGCCTGGATGGAGGGGGCCAGCCCGTAGCCTGCGCCCATCGCAATGCCGTCCAGCAGAGCGGTGGGAGAGGGCAAGTAGTGGCGCGGGTAGCGGTCGATGCGCATGCCGAACTTCCTGTGCAGGAAGTCATCGTGCAGGGCGTCCTTGCGGTTGAACAGCACGGCTGGCGCGCGCAGGACGTTGGGCACCGTCAGGCCGCCGCGCAGGAACTCGGCGATGAAGCCCGGTGTGGCATAGCAGCGGTAGGCCATGGCCCCCAGGGGCTCGGACAGGAAGCCGCTGGCGGCCTTGGCATCGGTGGAGATGCAGCCCACGACCTCGCCGCGCTGCAGGCGATCCGAGGTGTGATCCTGGTCGTCGGTGATGACCTCCAGGGCCACCAGCCGCCGGGCGAAGAGTTCGCGCAGCAAGGGCTGGAACCAGGTGGCCAGCGAATCCGCGTTGACCGCGATGGCCAGCGGCACGGGCCGGTCGGCATCGGCCGAGACGCCGAGTTCCCGCAAGGACGAGGCTTCCAGCAGGCGCAGGGCCTTCACGTGGCGCAGCAGGGCCTCGCCTGCAGCCGTGGGCATAACGGGCTTGTCGCGCAGCAGCAGCACGATGGCCAGGGACTCTTCGAGCGCCTTGACCCGCTGGGAGACGGCGCCGCGGGTGATGTTCAGGACCGTGGCGGCGCGCTCGAAACTGTGCTGCTCGGCGACGGTGGCGAAAGTCTCTAGTTGATCTCGGTCCAGCATGGCGCGATCTCCTGTCAGGCCGCCCGCTGGCGGCCAGTTCGGACATCCCGTGGCGATGGGCGCTGGAGGCGATCTGCGTCGATGCCTGGCCACGCTGCCTGGCGCGGACGACACGGTGTCGTCACTGAGCCGGTGCGCGACCGGTACTCCCTGTGGGGCCACATCGAACGACGGGTCCTGCTTAAACCGCTTCAGTGGCGGCTTCCTTCAGATCGTAATTGATGCCGAGGAATCACGCGTTTGTCCACAGGCTGTGTGTCACCAATCGTGAACCAGGGGGCAAGGGTCGAGTTTGCGCGCGCGTTACCCGCGCGCGAGGCGTGGGCCTGCGCTCCGGCTCCTCGCCTGCGCTGGCCCGCGTGTCCAGGTCGCCAGGACCCCGGGGCTGATCCGCCTCGCCGGTCGCCTTCATCGCGGACCGTAGCACCGCAGGCGCGGCCACAAGGGGCTTGCGCGGCATGAACGGCCTGCGCCCCGCTGGCGCGGGTCCCCTCCATTAACGCCACGGTCCCCTTGCAGCCGCGCTGTTCTGCGGCGCTCTCGGTGCCGCACGGCGACCGACGAATGCGGGGCAGGCACCAGCTCAGGGGCCTGGCTTGCGCCAAGACACCAGGAGTCTCTAACGGCTCCCTCGGAACTTGGGGCAGTCGGGCCGGTTACGGGCTGTTTCGTAGAGGTCGAGGAGACGCAGGAGATCCAGATGGTGCCGCCACGGCGGACGGTGCCATGCGGATGTGCCGCCTTGCGGCGGGAGAGTCGCCGGGAATCGTTTCAACCATGGATGGAGATCGTCATGAAGCTCAAGAAGGAATGGCTGTTGATCAAGGTCGAGGACCTGGTTCCCTCGCCGTACAACGTGCGTCGGCACTCGGCCGGCCAGGTCGAGGAGCTGGCGGCGTTGATCGCCTCACAGGGGCTGTTGCAGAACCTGGTCGTCACGCCCCAGCAGGTCGGACGAGGCAAGCGGCGGCAGTGCAAGTTCGGCGTGGTGGCCGGTGAGCGGCGTCGGCGTGCGCTGGTGCTGCTGCAGGCGCGTGGTGTCCTGTCCGCCGGGCACGAGGTGCTGTGCGAGTGCGTTGGCGCCGAGCATGCGCAGGAGATCAGCCTGGCCGAAAACAGGGGGCGGGAGCCCATGCACCCGGCCGATGAGTTCGAGGCCTTCCAGGCGCTGGTGGCGCAGGGCCGTGGCGTCGAGGACGTGGCGGCGCGCTTCGGGGTCTCGCCGATGGTGGTGCAGCGCCGGCTGAAGCTGGCGGCGCTCTCGCCCCGGCTGTTGGCGCTGTACCGGGAAGACGGCATCAACCTGGACCAGTTGATGGCCCTGTGCCTGAGCGGCGAGCATGCCGCCCAGGAGCGCGCCTGGTTCGAGGCCCAGCCTTGGGAGCGGACGCCGGCCGCGCTGCGCAAGCGGCTGACGGTGGGCGAGGTGCTGGCGCACCAGAGTGCCTTGGCGCGCTTCGTTGGCCTCGACGCCTACGAGGCTGCAGGTGGCGCAGTACGACGGGATCTGTTCGACAGCGACAACAGTTGCTGGATCTGTGACCAGGATCTGCTGCGGCGCCTGGCCAGCGATAAGCTGGACGCCCAGGCGCAGGCCCTGCGCGGCGAGGGCTGGGCCTGGGTGGAGGCTCGCATTGAGCTGGATCCAGCCGCGTTGCGGAGCTTCTCGCGCTGCGAGCCGAGCGTGAGAGCGCCCAGCGCCGATGAGAAGCGGGCCCTGGCCGAGCTGGATCAGCGCGCAGCCGAACTGAACGCCGAGCAGCAGATGCTGGACGACCAGGACACCTGGACACCGGCCGACGGCGAGCGCATCGAATTGGAGCAGCAGGACATCGAGGTCCGGCGCAAGGCCATCCAGGTGGCCCGCCAGGCCTGGCGCGACGAGGACAAGGCCCGCTCCGGGGTGATCGTCACCGTCGGGCGGGATGGGGCTGCTGAGTTGGTCCGGGGCCTGGTCCGAGCCGAGGATCGCAAGGCGGGCAAGTCTGCCGGTGGCGGCCAGGCAAGGGGGCGGCAAGCGGTCGAGGCTGGCAAGGGCGGCGCGGAGGAGGGTGGTGATACTGGCGTCGAGACTGGATCTTCCGATTTCGGCACACCCACGCCCGCCACCTACAGCGACACGCTGCTTCGCAGGCTGGCGGCACATCGCACCGCTGCGCTGCAGGCAGTGCTGGCCCGCGATGCCAAGACGCCCCTGGTGGCCCTGACCCATGCGCTGGCCGTGCAGGTGTTCGAGCGCGTCGGCCTGCAGGCGCGCTCGGCGTTGCAGATCTCGGCGCGGCCGCCGAGGCATGAGCTGCTTCGCGCCGCCGACGACCTGCCGTCCAGCCGGGCCTGGGCTGAGCTGGAGAAGCGCAGAGCCGGGTGGCTGCAGCGCCTGCCCCAGGCGGAAGGCGACTGGCTGCAGCAGCTGGCGGACCTGCCTGAGCCAGATCTTCTCGATTTGCTGGGCTTGTGCGCAGCCAGCCTGGCGCTGGTGCCCACAGGCTTGGCCGGCGCCGCCCATGGGCTGGAGCACCTGGCCGGACTGGACATGCGGCAATGGTGGGAGCCCACACCCGAGGCCTTCCTGAACCATGTCTCGAAAGCGCAGATCGCGCAGGCGATGCGGGAAGGGGAGCAGTCGGGGGCAGGGAACGGGGAGGGCGATGGCAGCACGGTGGCGGCTTCATCGGTCGCAGGCACGAACATGAAGAAGGGCGAACTGGCCAGCCTGGCAGCGAGCAGGCTGGTCGGCAAGGGCTGGCTGCCGCAGCCATTGAAGGCGGCAGCCTGAGGCGAGCTTGAGCACAAAGGCAGGCGGGGCGACCCGTCTGCCTGTACGGGAGTCGAGTGATGATGTGGATGATCTTTGCGCGAGCCCCGAGGCCGGATGCTCGGGTGTGGCCGGGTCGGCGCTTGCTGGCGCTCGTCGACGCCGTAGCTTGGCCGACAGTGCTGGCCAGCGGACTACTCGGCGTTGCCTTGCCTTTGGGTGTGGTGGGCCAATGTGCCTTGGCCTGCTGCGGTGTCGCTGCGGTCCGGCGCGCCATCCGTGCCGTCGCCGCCAACCACCGCTACCACTTCACCACCTGGCTCTGGGGACGCTGGCTGGGGTTCGGACTGCTGTTCGGCGGCGCCTTGAAGGCGGTTGCGGTCCTCAGTGGGTAGCGGCGGGCCGGGCGTCGCTCCACTGGTACACATCGGACCTGCGCCAGGCAACGGCCCGGTTGGCAATGCGCACCGGGCATGGGAAGCGCTGCTGAGCCACCAGCCGGTAGATGGTCGAGCGGCCCAGGCCGGTCATCTTCATGACGGCTGGCAGGCGCAGCAGCAGCGTGGGCGAGTCGTCGGTGTTGCTGCTGGGGGTGGCGGGCGGGGTGGCTGGCATCGGGATCCCCTGGGGAGGTCGATAGACGAACTCTAGGGGGCGATCGGCCGTGGCGCGCTGCTTGATTTGCTCGTGAATCTCGCGAAGGGAAAGCAGGACAGACCGGCGCGCCGCCGAGGTCAGGGCGCGCCCCATAGCGAATCCAGGCTGCTGATCACGCCGAGCGGACCTACCTCTGAGACGCGCGGGCGCTCCGCTCAAGGCGATCCTTGCGGCGGTGGGAAATCGGCAAATCAGGCTACAGATTTTGCGCGTTATCTGTAGCCTCTACCGCATCCTGCAGCGATTAAGTGCCCTCCAGCAGTTCTCGCCACACCTGCCAGAAGGCGCCCCTGCCATCCCACATTGGTTTCCACATCCTCGGGGCTGCTTCGCGCGATGCGTCCAATTAAGGACGAGTCCCGCGCGGGCGGCTTCTGCTCGACACTACAACAGCAGCATTGTGAATCGCCCCGGGTTTGGCGGAGGCTCCAACTCTGGAGAATGGAACCATGAAGAAGTCCCCGAAGTTTTCGCCTTAGGTGCGCGAGCGCGCAGTGCGCAAGGTGCTGTAAGCGAGCACCCGTCGCAGTGGGCCGCCATAGGGGCCATCGCCCGCATGATCGGCTGCGTTACGCAAGCGCGGCACACCTGGGTCAAGCAACATGAAGTGGATGCCGGTGTGCGCGATGGGGTGTCGACGGCCGAAGCCCAGCGCATCAAGGATCTGGAGCGCGAGGTACCCGAACTGCGCAAGGCCAACAAGATCCTAAAGCTGGCCAGCGCGTTTTTCGCCCAGGCGGAGCTCGACCGCCGCATCAAGTCCTGAAGGCCTTTGTCGACGAACACCGTGGGCAGTTTGGGGTCGAGTTGAATCGCCCCGGATCTCCTAGACACCCGTGAGCCGTTGGGAGTGGCGTCGTTCGAACTCTACCGGCGAAGTGTTGCCGGCAGTGCCGTGGCGCCGCTTGGGGTTATAGAACATCTCGATGTAGTCAAAGACATCGGCGCGGGCATCGCCGCGTGTTGCGTAGATCTGCTGGCGGATGCGCTCGCGCTTGAGCAACTGGAAGAAGCTCTCGGCCACGGCGTTGTCGTGGCAGTTGCCGCGCCGGCTCATGCTGCTGATCAGGTTGTGGTCACGCAGGAAGGTCTGCCACTCATGCCCGGTGAACTGGCAGCCCTGGTCCGAGTGCACCGTGACGACCTCCTTGGGCCGGCGGCGCCACAAGGCCATCAGCAGGGCATCCAGCGCCAAGCGGGTGTCGATGCGACTGCCCATCGACCAGCCCACCACCTGGCGCGAGAACAGGTCCACCACAACCGCCAGGTACAGCCAGCCCTCGTGCGTGCGGATGTAGGTGATGTCGGTCACCCAGGACTGGTTGGGCTCGGCCACTGAGAACTGGCGCTGCAGGTGGTTGGGTGCGACCACGGCAGGCTTGCCGCCACGCGCCCCCGGCCGGCGCCTGTACCCGGTCTGCGAGCGCAGGCCCTCCCGCTTGAGCAAGCGCGCCACGCGGTGCTTGCCGCAGCGCTCGCCCAGGTCGCGCATGTCCAGCGTCAGTTTGCGATAGCCGTACACGCCGCCACTCTCCAGCCAGGCTTGCTTAAGCAGGCCGGTCAGGCGTTGATTGTCACCGCCGGTCGAATACTCCCCAGATCGGGCGGTTGAAATTTCCCCAGTCTGATCCTTCGCGCGCAGCCGGGC
>NZ_JAGQDD010000032.1:0-40890 GCF_018069845.1 Ideonella alba | reverse complement strand
CCGGGCTGAGGACCCTGGTCGCTTGGGTGGGGAAAATTCGTCCGCCCGAAATGGGGAAAAGTACGGCGCCATTGACATTGATCATCCCTGGCCCTTGGGCTTTGCGGATCGGCCTTCCACGCGTAATAGCCGCTGGGGTGCACCTGCATCACCTTGCACATGCGCCGAACACTGTGCTGGGCCTCGTTCGCCTTGATGAACGCGTACCTCACCCGGACTGCTTGGCAAAGTACGCGGCGGCCTTTTTTAGGATGTCGCGCTCCTCGGTCACGCGCCGCAGCTCAGCCTTCAGGCGCCGCAATTCCTCCGTCTGCGACGCCTGGGCCTGGCGGTCCTGCGCAGGCTGACCAAAGAGCTTGATCCACTTGTACAAGCTGTGCTGGCTCACCCCCAGGCGGGTCGCAACCTCGGCCACCTTGTGGCCTCGCTCGGTGATCTGCTTGACCGCCTCGATCTTGAATTCTTCCGGGTAGTGCTGGTTCTTCGTCATGGCACCTCCTATTGGGCTCAGTTTGAGGCTCGAAGGTGTCTACTGAACCCGGGGCGATTCAAGTCGATCTGCCGTGTGCTGCAGATCGCCCCATCCGCCTACCGGCACCACGCCGCGTGTCAGCGCAGGCCTGAGCTGCGGTCCCATCGAGCCCAGCGCGACGCTGTCCTCGTGCCCGAAGTCGAGCGGGTCTGGCGGGCCAACTTTCAGGTCTATGGTGCCGAGAAGGTCTGGCATCAGCTCAACCGCGAGGGCATCGAGGTGGCGCGCTGTACGGTCGAGCGTCTGATGCGGCTGCAGGGCTTGCAGGGCGTTCGCCGAGGCAAGGCGCTGCGCACCACCATCCCTGACCCGAAGTCGCCGTGCCCGCTGGACCGGGTCAATCGGCAGTTCAGAGCCGAGAGGCCGAATCAGCTGTGGGTGTCGGACTTCACCTACGTCTCGACCTGGCAGGGCTGGGTCTACGTGGCCTTTGTGGTGGACGTCTTCAGCCGGCGCATCGTCGGCTGGCGCCAGAGCAGTTCGATGCACACGGAGTTCGTCCTGGATGCACTGGAGCAGGCGCTGTATGACCGCAAGCCCGACGACGACGGCAGCCTGACGCACCACTCCGACAGGGGCTCGCAATACCTGTCGATTCGCTACAGCGAGCGCCTGGCTGAAGCCGGCATTGAGCCCTCCGTGGGCTCCAAGGGCGACAGCTACGACAACGCGCTGGCCGAGACGATCAACGGGCTCTACAAGGCTGAGGTCATCCACCGGCGCGGGCCGTGGAAGACCAAGCAGGCGGTGGAACTGGCCACCCTGGAATGGGTGGCCTGGTTCAACCATCACCGCCTGATGGGTCCGCTGGGTCACGTGCCGCCGGCTGAGTTTGAAGCCAATTACCATCGGCAAAGCGCTGGTCAGGCCGCGATCGTCTGACTTAAACCGACTGGCCTCCGCGGAACCGGGGCCTATTCATACGAACCCTTGCCCGGTAACCCACTGGAAATTCAGTAGAGCCTCTTCATTTCACCTGCGACCGCATGCACCACGTGCCTTCCTGCTGAACTTGATGAAACGAAAGCCGGGGTTCGCACCGAAAAGTTTTCGTGTAGCATCCGAGCCTGCTCCGCAGTGAAATTGTCGACAAAGGCAATCGGGAGCAAAGTAGAACAATCGTTCGGGTGCTTGCGGGGGGCTTAGCCGGCCCCAATGATGGGGCATCCAGGGAGGCGTCATTAGTAGCATTCCAGTGCCTAGTGCTAAGCTAGCGCCCAGCGTCACGGGCGGACAGGTTCTTTGGGGCCCATTAGTTGCATTCCCCAATCTACGGCTAGTAACGGAGGCGTCAGTTCGCTTGTGGCAGCACGTTGGCGCCAGGATCGTGGTTCGCCCGCAGACCGACATGCATCGATTGGCTGTCGCGCACCTGCCCACAACTGCGACGTTGGTGTATTCGGCTCTTGCTTGCCAGTCTGTTTTCGCTGAAGACCCCAGCCGAACCGCAGCCGCGGCGGATAGCGCCGTCCAACAAGTCCAGGTCACCGCGGCTGCTGACGACGGGCTAGCCGATCAGCGGAGTGCTACTACGGCGCGCGTTACGGTGACTCAGGCGGAACTGACAAAATTTGGCGACACGAATCTTGCAGACTCGATGCGGCGCGTTCCCGGCCTTGAGGTCGTTAGTAGGCAGGGCAAGACCGACATCCGCATGCGCGGACTGGGCAATGGCTACACGCAGATTCTGATCAACGGAGATTCTGCTCCGCCTGGGTTCGCGATCGAATCCTTGTCCCCTTCCCTGGTGGAAAGGATCGAGGTCAGCCGGGTCGCAACCGCTGACCAAAGTACCCAGGCAATCGCGGGCACGATTAACATCATCCTGCGCCAGCCCCCCCGGAAAGCCACGCGCTCGATTCGAGTCACTGCTGGAGGTCCGAAGGGCGAGGAAAGCTACGCTATCAACGGCGAGCTCTCTGGCGTCGTCAACGACTTGTCATATTCGCTCTCGCCCTCGGCCAGCGAAACCAACTCGCGCACGCCCACCACCCTCAATCAAAGCGCAACGGATGCAAGCGGCTTCGAGTTCCTGCGGCGGCATACCGACCAGGAGAATTCGCTGCGAATCGACAAGCTTGAGTTTGCATCGGCCCTCAAGTGGAAGCCGGTTGACCGAACTGTCCTCACGCTGGATCCATGGCTGTCGCTGCGTCGAATCGAAGACCGCACCAGCGACGAACGGATTTCCACAACCGGGGTCGTTCCGACTTTCGCCAGCGACACGCAGTTCTCGCGGATCAATGCCCAGCTCGCTCGCTTTCGCCTCGCGTGGCGGCAGCAGCTGTTCGACGAAGCGGACCTCGACCTCAAGCTCGGGATGAGCCGCTTCCGCATCCTCGGCACGTCGCACTTCGAAGGCTTTGACGAAAACGGCCTCCGCACCCTCAATGAAGACATCTTCGCGACCACCTTTACGCGGACGCTCACTGTCAACGGCAAGTTCCGAGCCCCGGTGGTCGAGGGCCACGCGATGGAATTCGGCTGGGATGGTTCGGTGACCAATCTGTCCGAAGACAGGCGGCAGTTTCAGTCGGCGCCGCCGGGCTATCCGGCCGTCGACCTGGTCGAGATCAATGACGTCAGGATCGACAAGCTCGCGCTATTCGCACAAGACGAATGGGCCATAACCAAGGAGTTGTCGGTCTACGCTGGTGTTCGTTGGGAAACGCTGCTGACGCACGCCTCGGGCAACACCATCAGCACCGTCGACAGCCGGTCAGCGGTACTGAGTCCGATCGTCCAGATGGTCTGGCGCCCGCTCGAATACAAAGACGACCAGCTGCGCTTGGGGTTAAGCCGGACCTACAAGGCTCCTACGCCCGACCAGCTCAATCCGCGTCGGCACGTCGCCAACGACAACACGCCGACCACACCGAACACCAGCGGCAACCCGGCGCTAAGCCCGGAGCTGGCATGGGGCCTGGATATTTCACTTGAACACTATTTGCCTGCGCTGGACGGCATGGTCAGCGCCACGGCGTACGCCCGTAGCATCGACGACGTGACCGTCCAGGAACTGAGCTTCGTCGATGGAGCTTGGGTCGTGCGCCCCTTCAACAATGGCAAGGCCATCACGACCGGCCTGGAGCTGAGCGGCAAGCTCAGCCTCCGGAAGCTGGGCGCGGAGTGGCCCCAAGTCGACCTTCGCGGCAACGTGGGGTGGAACTGGTCACACCTGTCGAACTGGCCCGAGCCCGGCAACCGCATGGTTGGGCAGACGCCGTTCACCTCCAGTGTCGGGATCGACTATCAACTGCCGACCCATCATCTCACCGTGGGCACCAGCCTGACGTATTCGTCAATACGTACGGCCCGCGCCTCGAGCTCCCTGCTGGAGCGTCGTCATCGCTCGACGGTCTGGGATGCGTACGCCCTATGGAAGTTGAATCAGGACACACAGCTGCGCATCGCGCTGAGCAATTTGTCGAGACAACCGACGCTCACTGACCAGATGAACTTGGATGCCAGCGGCACCTTCCAGCAGAGGACCCGAGAAGAGCGCGCGGCAACGGTTCGCGCCACCCTGGAATGGAAGCTCTGAGCAGTTAGCGAAGCTCTTCCTGATCCCACCTCCCCACATCGCCGATTTTCTCTGACGATGGACCCAGCTCATACTGACGCGCCGGCGCGATGCGCGGTCCGCGATTCGAATTCGATACAAGAGCGGTTCGAGCACCACGCGCGAACGTCGCCGGATGCTGTCGCGCTTGTCTGCGGAGCTGCACACACGACCTACGGTCAACTGAACCGTAAGGCCAATCAGTTGGCCCACTACCTGCGCGGCCTCGGCATGACGCGAGGTTCGCTGGTGGGTGTCTGGCTGCCGCGCAGCAGCGCTGCGATCGAAGCCCTGCTTGGCATTCTGAAGGCGGGATGCGGCTACGTGCCCATCGAGGCAGACTGCCCTTCGGAACGTCTGGCACACCAGCTGCGCGAAACGGAGGCACGCGTCCTCGTGACGGACGGACATCGAATCGCGCGCCTGCCCCACGGTATTCAAGCGCGGTCCGTGTGCCTTGACGACATCGTGCCGGACCTCGCGACGCAGAGCCCTCGCGATCCGGTGGGCCAGTCCGCGCCCGGCGACGTGGCGTACTGCATGTTCAGCTCGGGGTCCACCGGCGCTCCCAAGGGCATTCTCACTCCGCACGCAGGTGTGCTGCGGCTGGTTTGCGAGCCGGACTACGTGCATCTGGACGCGAAGGAAGTCCTGCTTCACGCCGCGCCATTGGCGTTCGATGCATCCACCTTCGAACTGTGGGGTGCCTTGCTGAATGGGGGCACCGTAGCAATCCTCGAACCCGGCCCGGTGAACCCGGAGACGATCGCCGCCGCGATCGAGCTCCACCGCGTGACCACAGCCTGGCTGACGGCGCCATTGTTCCATCGCATCGGTGCAGGCCATTTCGAGGGCATGTCGAGCTTGCGTCAGCTTCTTGCCGGCGGCGACGTGCTGATGCCCAGTGCCGTCGCACGCGCGCTGAAGGCCCTGCCGGGCTGCCGGCTCGTCAACGGGTACGGGCCCACAGAGACGACCACCTTTGCCATCTGCGGCACTGTGTCGTCGCAGGAGGCCGCGAGCGCTGTCCCGCTCGGAAACCCGATCAACGAGACCTGGATCCACATCCTCGACGAGCAGTTGGAGCCGGTGCAACCCGGCGAGGTGGGCGAGATCCATATCGCCGGCTCAGGCTTGGCGCGGGGGTATCTAAATTGTCCGGATCTCACCGCCGAAAAGTTCATCCCCAATCCGTACGGCCCCCCGGGCAGTCGAATGTACAGGTCGGGCGACCTCGGCGCGCGGCTCGCTGACGG
This sequence comes from Ideonella alba, assembly GCF_018069845.1. Taxonomy (NCBI): domain Bacteria; kingdom Pseudomonadati; phylum Pseudomonadota; class Betaproteobacteria; order Burkholderiales; family Sphaerotilaceae; genus Ideonella; species Ideonella alba. The sequence goes on along the minus strand of NZ_JAGQDD010000032.1, from coordinate 35,540 downwards.
TCGCATCACGTTTGCGGGCCGAATCGACCACCAAGTCAAGATCAACGGACACCGTGTCGAACTCGGTGAAATCGAAGCAGTGGTCGCCCGCGAGCCCGGTGTCCATGAAGCCGTGGTCGTTGCATGGGAACGCGTTCCGGGCGAAAGGCGGCTAGTGTGCTACCTGACCGCGGCGCCGGGCCGGCGCCTGACCGTCGAAGGACTGCGCGACGGGCTGGCTCACAAGCTGCCGCACTACATGATCCCATCCGCCTGGACCGTCCTCGATGCGATGCCGCATGGCCCAAGCGGGAAAATCGACCGACGCTCGCTGCCGCCGCCTGGATCGGGACGCGACGGGATCGCCACCGCGTACGTCGCACCCAAGCCGGGCCTAGAGACTCGCTTGGCCGAACTCTGGGCGGAGGTGCTCCGTCTGGACCGCGTCGGCAGGCTCGACCAGTTCGCGACCTTGGGCGGCAACTCGATTCAGGCGATCGACCTCAGCTTCCGGGCGGGCCGCAAGCTCTTCGGCGGACATCGGGTGCCAGCGCCTCTGGGCAATATGACCCTCTCCGAATTCGCCCAGGCTTGCATCGCCGTGCTTGATCCACACGGGCAGGACGCGTTCGCCGCGGACTCCGCCGGTAGCACACCTTGCGCCTCGCAGGCTCAGCATCAGGTCTGGTTTCTCGAGCAGCTTGGTGAGGGCTGGCGCGCCTATCGCTTCCACGCGCGCTTCAATTTTCGGGGAGCGCTGGACGTGCCGGCGCTGCAAACCGCGCTCGTCCAATTGGTCGACCGCCATGAGATCTTGCGCACCGCGTTCATCCAGCACGACGGTGAACTCTTTCGCCAAGTGTCACAGCGCCTCGAGGTCCCGCTGCCGGTGGTCGACTTGTCCGCGCTTCCGCTGGGTAAACGCGAGCCTGCGCTGCAAGCCCATATCGCCGCCGAACTCGCGCACCGGTTCGACATTTCACAAGCACCGCTGGCACGCTGGCTGCTGCTGCGAATGGCGCAGGACGAGCACGTCCTGTTGCAATCCGAACACCACTTCTTGCACGACGGGCAATCCTTCCGGATCCTGGTGCGTGACCTGTCGACGCTGTACAGCGCCGCCACGACGGGTTCCGCAGCGGGACTGCCGCAGATCGAAGCGCAGTACGGCGACTACTGCTGCGAAGAGCGTGCATGGCTGCAGTCTGCCGAGTTTCGCGCGCAACTTTCGGCCTGGCGCGGGGCGCTAGCGTCGTCTGACCCCCAGGTTCGCCTGTTCTCGAACCGCCCGCGGCCTCCCCGGCGCCAGGGCATCGGTGCCCAGGCGCGCAGGCCTCTCGCGGCTGAACTCGTGCGCGCGGTCGATACAGTCGCGGCCAGTCTGGGGGTAACGCGTTTCGCGCTGATGTTCTCCGCCTTCGGGCTGCTTTGTGGGCGCCACAGCAACGAGCAACGCTTTGTCATCGGGACGGCATTGGCCAACCGCACTGCGGCAAAGCACCAGTGGACCACCGGCATGTTCGTAAACATGCTGCCGTTGCCGTTCGATTGCGCGCCGAGGATGCCCTTCGAGGCATTCGCACACGCTACGTCGGCCGCCATCGACTTCGCGTTGACGCACAGCCGGGTGCCACTCGGCGAGATCGTCAAGGCGTTGAACCTGTCGGCCACTTTGCAAGGGGAACCGCCGTTCAACGTGGGCTTCTCGTTCCACGATTCCCTCGAAGCCCAACCCCGCTTTGGCGAGTTGGTCGTTGACGTCGACGAAGCGATCGCCATCGGATCGGCCAAGTTCGACCTGGATGTGGTGGTGATTGCCGGCAATCCTGGCAAGGGCGAGGGTCTGGAGCTGCTGTTCGAATACAGCACCGACTGCCTCGACGAAGCGAGCGTTGAGCGGTTGCTCGACCACTACGTGACGCTGCTGCACGCCATCTCGGCCGATAGCCGCCGCTGTCTGCAGGACCTCTCAGTCCTTCCGTCCAGCGAACGCCGGCTGCTGTTGAGAGACTTCGTCGACACATCCGAGGGTTGGGACCTGGACCGGTGTGTCCACGAGCTGTTCGAGCTGCAGGCGGATGCCCATCCCGGCGCGACAGCGGTCGTGGCCGGAGCGCACCGGGTCAGCTACGGCGAGCTGGAGCGGCGTGCTAATCGCTTGGCGCACTGCCTCCGTTCGTGCGGCGTGGGGCCGGAAGTCGCCGTCGTCGCCTGCGTCGAGCGCGGCGTCGAATTGATCGTCGCACTGCTGGGCATTCTCAAGGCAGGTGGCGTCTACGTGCCGCTGGATCCGGGCTATCCGGCCGAGCGGCGCGACGGTGTGCTTGCCGATACAGGTGCGCCGGTCCTATTGACGACGGCGCGGCACGCGCCGGCGCTGCGTTCTTCGGCCGCACGCGTCATCGTGCTGGACGGGGGTGATGACAATCTTTCTGGCCAGTCGTCCGAGCGCCCGCTGAACGTTTCCCGGCCTGGCCATCTGGCCTATTGCATCTTCACGTCCGGATCGACCGGGCGCCCTAAGGGCGTTGGCGTCTCGAACCGATCGCTCGTGAACCATGCGTGGTCGCATTGCACAGCGTGCGCGCTGACTGCTTCAGACCGCGTTCTGCAGATCTGCTCATGCGGCTTCGACGCATCGCTGGAGGAGATCGTGCCCACGCTGCTTGTCGGCGCGACGCTCGTCATCGCGCCGCCGGAACTGCGGGCGCCCGACGAAGAGTTCCTCGCGTGGATGGCCGCGGAAGAACTCACAGTGCTGGATCTGCCGACGGCGTTCTGGGCCGCCCTGGTGACGCATGCCGATGACCGAAGCCGGATCCCGCATTCGGTCCGGATCACCGTGATCGGCGGCGAGGCCGCGAAATGGGAGCATGTCGAGCGCTGGCAGCGCTTGACCCGCCATCCGGACTTCACGCTGTTCAACACCTACGGCCCGACTGAAGCCACCATCATTGCCACGCGCGGCCGCGTTGACCCGACCGACCGTCCGCCGTCGGGCACAAGTGTGCCGCTGGGCCGCTCGATTTCGAATGTGCGCGTGTACGTGCTCGACGCCAACCTCGAGCCGACGGCATTCGGCGTTCCGGGCGAGATCTGCATCGGCGGCGCTGGGGTTGCTCGCGGCTACCTGAATCTGCCCGGCCTCACCGCAGAGAAGTTCGTCCCCGATCCTTATGGTGCGCCTGGCGAGCGTCTGTACAGGACCGGCGACCAGGGCTTCTACCGGCCCGACGGCAACATCGAGTTCCTTGGAAGAACGGACAGCCAGGTCAAGATCCGCGGCTTCCGGGTCGAGCCCGGCGAAGTTGAGGCCGTCCTGGTCGGTCTGCCGGGCGTACGCGGGGCGGCGATCTCGGCTCACCCGGGCGGCTCGGGTGACCTCCAGCTCGTGGGCTATCTGGTCACCGCTGATGGCGCGGCGTTGGACCTCGACGCCGTCCGTGCGCAGCTCGCGCAGCGCTTGCCGGAATACATGCTTCCGGGTGCCTGGGTCTTCCTGCAGCACCTGCCGCTCAGCCGCAACGGCAAGGTCGACCGTTTGCAGTTGCCGCCGCCAGAGCCCTCGAGTGCCGACCGGGCGAGCATCGAGTGCCCGGCGGTCGACGCTGAGTGCCCGACGCTGCCGGAGGTCATCGAGATTCTGCGTGAGCTGATGCCTTCTATCGCAATCGAACCAGACGATGACCTGCTGCGCAATGGCATGCATTCGGTGCAGCTGCTGCGCCTGGTCGCGGCCTGCAAAAGCCGACTGGGCGTGCAACTGAAGGTGCGCGACCTCTATCGGCTGGCCACCCCACGCGCCATTGCGCTCCATATAGAAGACATTGGGGTGACGTTGGTATGAGGCGGGCATCTACCGGGCCGGTAGTACATCGCGCCATCGCGATCCCAGCCCACTTGACCCCGGCCAGTCCGCAGGGCTGGTCATACTGGCGCGACATCGAGTTTCGCAGCGCTGGTTTCTCTGCTTCGCTGATCGCCGGTTTCGCTTCTGCGGACGCGGCGCGGACGGCAGACGAAGTCAACGGGGTCGAAACGCGCGTTGCCATTCTGCGCAAAGCCGCGCTCAAGGCGCTCAGAAGCCGGACCGAAGCCTTGCGCGAGCGCATACGGGCTCCGGGTCTGAACGCAGGCGCGCCAGCACAGGATGCCGCGCAGCTGCGCGACCTGCAGCGGGGCCTGCGACAGGCTTACCGCACAGGCCACAATACACCGCTGCTACCTCACCTAAGCACCGTCATGGCCGAGGCGATGATCGAGGCCGAGGACCTCTTGAGAGCAGCTCGCGCACGATACGAACATGTCCATGTGCAAGCAGCCCGGCGATCGCGCGAATGGGCCGCAACGATTGCCCGTCAGGAGCGCTTTCGGGAAGCCGTGGCATGGCAAAACCTGAAGGCGCTGCACCAATGCGTCGACCGACTGCTGGTCGATGTGGTCGATGATTCGGCGAAGTTGCGCCAGGCCGAGACGCTGGTCACCGCTTATGCGCAGCGATATTCAATCAAGAATGACACGATTGGCTTCTTCGGGCCCGAGGCGTGGGCACTCTTCGCTGAATCGCCGGGCCACATCAGCTGCGCCCTGGGGCCTTCTTTCCTCCAGGCGCGGCATGTGTATTTCGAAGACTGGGCGATTCGCGCTTATGCAGAACGTTTGTCCGCAGATTTGCGCTATCGCCATTGGCAGACACCTCGCTTAGCACCGCAGTTGAGATGGGATGGTGCTCGTCTTCAAATGCCGCACGGTCACGCCGTTGAGCTAGACGAGCGGTCTGCATCCGTCGTGGCCTGCTGCGACGGCGTCGCGCTCGCGAGCGACATCGCTGCTGCCCTGTGCGCCAACCCGTTCGGGCCCTTCGAACAAGAATCGGAGGTCTTCGCGACCCTGGAGGCGCTGGCCGGCTCGCGCCGGATCGTCTGGGAGTTCCAGGTCCCTGTGGGCGAACCTCGACCAGAGCAGCCGCTGCGGCGCCAACTGGAGGCAATCGACAACGAATATCTAAAGCAAGAAGCCCTCGCTGGACTTGACACGCTAGAGCAAGGACGTACGGCGCTGGCGGCAGCGGCTGGAGACGCAGATGCGGTTGCCGATGCCGTGGCTGCCTTGAATTCGGCCTTCGAGCGAGTGACTGGCGTTGCCGCGGTGCGAGCGCCCGGGGAGACCTATGGAGCCCGTACGATTGTCTACGAGGATTGCCGGCGCAACCTCAGTATCAGTCTCGGCATCGACGCACGCGCGAAGCTGCAAGCGCCGCTGGACTTAGTGCTCAGTAGCGCGCGCTGGTACTGCCATCAGCTCGCGAAGCTGGCACGCGCGGCGATGCATGATGCCTTCGACCGTTGTGGCGGCGTCGAGGCTGTGCCTCTCGTCAGATTCTGGTATCTCGTTCAGGACTTGTTTCAGGGGCAAGCCCTTGACACATCGTCGCTGCAGCAGGAGCTAGCCGCGCGCTGGGCATCCATCCTTCCTTATGCCGACGGCGACCGACAGCTCGTGTTCCCAGTCTCTCGCGTGCAAGCCGCTGTCGAGCAGAACTTCATTGCCTCTGACTGTGGCTGGCGCAGTGCGTGCCACCAGAGCCCGGACATCCTGGTCGCTGCAACGGATTCAATGGCGGCCAGGCGTGGCGAACTGTCCTTCGTGCTCGGCGAACTCCACATGGGGGTCAACACTCTTATCAACCACTCAGCCTGTCAGCAGCATCCGGATCCATCGTCGCTGTTGGCAGCCTTGCGCGCCGATCTTGGCATGCCGCGTGCACTTCCCCTGTTCTCGCGCGTAGGCTCAGGCCAACCGGTGCGGGTTCAGGTCGTAGCCGAACCGGGCGTCGACCGGGAGATCTGCTTTTCTCACGACGCTTGTCCGCTGGATCCTGCGTCGGCCATTGCCGTAGGCGAGCTGATCGTCGAGCGCGTGGACGGCGAATTGGTAGCGCGGACCCATGACGGCCGGTTTTGTGCCGACATTCTCGACGCATTCGGTGAGTCGATGTCGACGCTGGCGGTAAACCAGTTCCGGATGTTCAGTCCAAGTCCCCACGTGCCGCGGATTGCCATTGGCGACTTGGTCGTGCAGCGCGAATGCTGGCGCGTCGAGTGTCGGCAGCTGGCGGGCGCTTGCCAGGGCGGTGACGCAGAGGCTTTCCGGTTCATGCGCCGTTGGAAATCGCAGAACCGGCTGCCGGAGCAGGTCTTCGTGAAGTCGCCCTGCGAGGTCAAGCCCTTCTACCTGGACTTCTGCAGCCCCGCGCTCGTGCGGCTGCTCATCAAACAGGTGCGCGTCGCTTTGGACAGTAGTGCATGCGCCGACGCATGCCTCGTGTTTTCGGAGATGCTGCCCGGCATGAATGCACTGTGGCTGCAAGACACCCAAGGCGAACCGTACACGAGCGAGTTTCGCGTGGTGGCGGTGCATCAGGATGATCGGGCATGACAGAAGATAATCGCTTCCACCTCTTGCCCAGCGGGGGAGCGGGCTCTGCGGGCGGCTCGAGCTTGGCGGCTACCGCCTCTTGCCTTGCGGAACTGGATTTGGCATGTCAGCGCGTGCCCCATGCTTTGCCAGCGTCGTGCTTCGGCGCGGCGATCCCGATTTCGGTCTGCAGCACCCTGGCGGACGCGTTGCATAGCCTACTTCCGGCGGAGCTGAGGCTGTCCGTGCCTAGTCGACGGGCTTCCTTTCTAGCCGGTCGGCTTTGTGCTGGGCGGGCACTCGCCCAGTTTGGGATTGGCTGGCCTGTGTTGCGAGGCGATACGGGTGAGCCAGTCTGGCCAGACGGCAGTGTCGGGTCGATCTCCCACACTAGTGAGATGGCCTACGCAGTCGCCGCGCCAGCTAGTGTGTGCGCCGGCATTGGGATCGACTCGGAGCTAATCGTCGATCACGCTGGATTCGCTGTCATTCAGGCCTTGTGCTGCACGGATCGCGAACGCCAACAGTTGTTCGACGGCTGCGACGACCAATGGCGGGCCACTGCTCTGTTCTCTGCCAAAGAATCGCTTTACAAGGCGATCCACCGCCATGTCCGTCGTTTCGTCGATTTCGACGAGGTTGAGGTTCTGTCGATTGAGGCACGGCCAGGCCACGCGATCGCCTGGCTTTGCGCCGGTGCCCTTGGCCCGGAGTGGTCCGAGCCGATCGAAGCCAAGATCACGACGATCGAACGCGCAGTTCATACAGTGGTCATGCTCCGGCATGGTCTTCCCCTTCCTCCCCGCCCTCTAACACCATGACCGAAGGCCCCACATCGGCCGTCCCACGATCAGCGTGGGTCTTGGTCGCTACACGCGGCATCAGTACGCTTGGGTCGACCCTGACATCGTTTGGGCTGAACGTCTGGATCTTCCGTCAAACCGGGTCGTTCCCGATCTTTGCTGTGCTCAGCACACTGGCCGCGCTGCCCGAGATCCTCTTCGCCCCATTCGCGGGGCTCATCACAGATCGATGCGACAAGAAACGCCTGCTGCTGATCGCCGACGTTATGTCCTTGGCGATGATCTGCGTCATCTGGCTTGCATCCATCACGGGTGAACTCAGCGTTGTCCTTGTGGCGGTGGCAATGATGTTGCTAAGCCTGACGTCCGAGCTACGCTGGTCCGCCCTCAGCCCAACGATTTCTGAACTGGTGCCAAGAGAGGACTTGGCGAGAGTCAACGGCCTACAGCAGGTGTTTCGCGGTATCAACGTTGTGTTGGGTCCACTGCTGGGCGCCTTTGGCCTGACACTGCTCGGCCTCAACGGGATGCTTGCACTCGACATCCTGTCCTACATTATCGGCATCGCAGGGATCCTGGCCATCCGCCCGTCCTCCCGTCCCGCTGACAAAGCCGCGCGCGGAGACTCGACCGGATTTTGGGGTGAGATGACCTATGGGTTCCGCTGGGTCTTCGCCCGTCCGGGTTTGCGTCGACTGTTGCTGTTCTTCATGTTGATCAACATCGGCCTGACAATTTTTGTGGTCACCATCACGCCCTACCTCCTATCGTTCAGTGACAACCGCAATCTTGGATTCACCTTGGCATTTGAAGGTGCCGGCGCTTTCACGGTGGGTGCCTATTTAGTCAGGCGCCGGGTCGCCATGGATCATGCCAATGCCGTACTTGTCGCCGCGTTCTTCCTCGCGATATGCATGTTCGCATGGGGCATCGCGCGAGACACGCGTCTATTGTGTGTACTCGTCCTGCTTATCGGGGCGGCGACCTCACTGATCTCAGCGTGCAGCCAGACAATCTGGCAATCCAATGTGCCTATCGCTACGCAAGGCAAGGTTTTCGCCGTGCGCACCGTCGTCGCGTATGGTCTGACGCCGCTAGCGACCCTGAGCTCTATTCCGCTCGCAAATACCGTCTTTGGCCCAATCACTCAAACCCTAGCGCCATTGGGAGCCACCTGGGGGGCAGGGCTCACCGGTGCCTTAGGCTCCTTAATCTCGGCGTGCGGGCTGCTGATCGCCTTCTGCACCGCAGGGCTGTGGTGGCAAGGCGGACTGCGCGTTTCGGAGAGTCCCCTGAAGGTCGCCGATGCAACCGCATCGTGAGCTTGTACCTATGAACAAGTCCAAACTCACTATCGCCCAGCAGGGCCTCTGGTACCTGTGCCAAAGCGATGCAGCCACTAGCGCGGCCTACAACATGGTATTTGCCTTTGCAAGCGCTCAGGCGGTCGACACGGCGCTGTTGGAGCGTGCGCTGCTTGTGTTGTGCCGCCGTCATGAGTCGCTGCGCTCGGCGATCACCGCCCAAGCCGGCGTGCCAAGCTTGAGCATCCAAGACGCAGATGACCTGCATGCCGTACCGGTGACTCTCGTACACGCGCCATTGCGCGATCTGGCGCTTGCTGAGACCGAGCGCCCCTTTGACCTCGCGGTACCGCCGCTGTTGCGCGCATTGGTTGCGCAGCCAATCGTTGGAACCGACGGCGGCGTCGTGCTGAGCTTCCCGCACATCGTGTTCGACGGCGCGTCAGCTGAGGTCTTTTTGGACGAACTTGCAGCCGTGTCCAAAGCGCTGGCCGAACATCGCGAACCCGCGTGGCTGACCCAGCCGCTGATCGCCTCTGAGTTGGCACGCGAGGAGGCCCGCTATTGCGAATCGCAGGCCGGACACGCTGCACTTCAGGCAACGCTCAGTCGGCTTGCCGGTATCCCCTCGCGTGTCGCACTGCCGCTACTCAGTGAGTCACGCCACCAGGAGACGGGGAGCGCGATTTCGGGAGTTGCGGAATTCAGCCTCGACGTCGAAGCCGTCAAACGTATCAACGCAGCCGCGCTGCGCCACCGGATCACGCCGACCGCATACCACCTCGCGGCTTTCGCTGCGCTGGTGCACCGCTACTCCGGCCAAGCCGATTTTGCGATCAGCATGCCTGTGAGTAATCGCCAGTCACCAGAGGCTGTTTCCGCAATCGGCTACCTGACCAACCTTGGCATTGTCCGGGCCCGCATCGATACCGGCGACACGGTTCGCGGTCTGCTGGCTGGCGTGCAGGACCAGTTGTTCGACCTCATGGAGAGCGCCGCGTTGCCCTTCCCTCTTGTTGCCAGAGGGATGAAACGAGCCGGCCACAGCATCCAAGGGCCCCTGGTGCAACTTGGCTTTGGTTATGAGGCAAAGCCGGTACCCCCTCTGTGTCTTGCTGACCAAAGCCTCCCCCCTGTCGAATGCGTTCCCAAATTCGTAAAGAACGAGCTTACGTTGGATATTCGGGAGGACTCATGTGGCTTGCGCGGTTGGCTGTTGTACGACCGCGGGCATCTTGATGCTTGGCTTGTTCAGGCCATGGCGCGTTCATACGCCGTGTTGGTCGAAGAGTTGGCGGCCGCCGCACCTGACAGTCCTGTAGCTGCTCTGCGGCTGCTGACTGAGCCGGAGCAGAACCAGATCCTGCTGGGGTGGAATGACACTCGGATTGACTTCCCGAGAGACAAATGCATCCATCAGCTGTTTGAAGAGCAGGTTGAGCGCTCACCAGATGCAACAGCCGTGGCAATGGATGATAAGCAGCTGAGCTACTCGCAGCTCAATGCCAAAGCCAACCAGCTGGCGCACCACCTCAGGTGCCAGGGAGTCAAACCCGACACACTCGTGGGGATCTGCTTGGAGCGCGGCCTAGACATGGTCATCGGGCTGCTTAGTATTCTTAAGGCCGGCGGAGCATACGTACCGCTCGATGCCGACTATCCGGAAGAACGCGTAGCCTACATACTCCAGGACACTGGAGCGCAAATTGTGCTCACGCAGTCATCCCTCAAGGCTCGCCTGCCACGTTCAAGCTACGAGATCGTTTGCCTTGATTCAGACTGGTCCGATATCGGCAGTCATGTACACCTCAACCCACAGACCTTAACGTCTTCGCTGAATTTGGCGTACTGCATCTACACGTCGGGCTCAACAGGAAAGCCAAAGGGAGTCCTGGTTGAGCATGGTGCCGCCGCTTGTCACTTGCTGGAGCGAAGCAAAGCATACCGTTTGAAGCCCGGGACGCGATGCTTGCAGTTGGCATCAATCAACTTTGACGTCTCTGTCGAGCAGTTGTTTTCACCACTGGTATGCGGAGCCACAGTCATACTGCGGGGCCGCGAGATTTGGAGTCCGCAGGAACTGCTTGTTCAGGTTCGCAGGCAGTCGATCGGTGTGGCCGACATCCCGGCAGCCTATTGGCATGAGTATGCCCGGAAAAATCTTGCCGACCTGGAGTCACTGCCGCTAGACACATTGATTGTCGGCGGGGAGGCTGTTCGGGCCCAGGCCTGCCGGGGAATTACCCTCCCGATGAGGGTTATAAATGCCTATGGGCCGACCGAAGCGATCGTGACCGCGACTCAGTACATGCTTAGGCCGTTGCATATGCCGTCCGGCCCACTCATACCAATCGGGCGCCCGACAGCGCAACGGAAGATTTACATTCTTGATGGCAATCTACAACCGGTCCCCATTGGCGTGACCGGAGAACTGCATATCGCTGGCGCTGGATTGGCTCGCGGCTACCTGAACTGTCCAGTGCCGACAGCGGTGAAGTTCATTCCCAATCCCTTCGATGAGCCTGGTAGCCGAATGTACAAGACCGGGGACTTGGCGCGCTATCTGCCCGACGGCAATATCGAGTTTCTCGGCCGAATCGATCAGCAGGTCAAGATCCGTGGCTTCCGAATTGAAGTGGGAGAAGTTGAGGCTGCGCTGCTGGACTGCGCTGGAATTGGTGATGCCGTTGTGACCGCTCGCGAGGACGAGCTTGGAGACAAGCGACTGGTAGCGTATGTCGTACCTCTTTCCGGAATGCTTGATATCGTTGATTTGCGTACCCAGCTTTCGGCTTTCTTGCCCGAGTATATGATCCCGTCAGGCTGGGTGTTCCTGAACAGCTTACCGCTAAACTCAAGCGGCAAGGTCGACCGCAATTCCTTGCCGGCACCCGAGTTGTCGCGTGATTCGCTCGGAACGGGCTATGTCGCGCCGCGTAACACCAGCGAAGAAATGTTGGCAGGAATATGGATCGAAGTGCTTGGTGTCGAGCGCGTCGGCGTGCACGATAACTTCTTTGCCCTCGGTGGCCACTCGCTGCTAGCAACTCAGATTGCCAGTAGGCTCGCCGAAAAAGGGTATGGCGACATCGGGCTGCGCCGCCTGTTCGACCACCCTACGATTGCGGCGCTGGCGGCTAGCATTGACCAAGCGACGGGGGCCATATCCCCTCCGGAAGTTCCTACCATCACCCGCCAAGCGCGTAGGCACGACGCGATGCGCACAGCCGACAGACAATCATCTTCACTGCAGTAGGTAATCGAGGAGTAACCAAATGGAAGCCGACAAGTACGTGGTAGTGATGAACTCGGAAGAACAGTATTCGTTGTGGCCGGCTGATCGCGCCGTGCCCGCTGGCTGGGCGGTCCAGACCGAACCAAACAACAAAGAGGACTGCCTCGACTACATCAACAGGCACTGGACTGACATGACCCCGGCCAGCTTGCGCAAGGGTTAGGTGTGAAGCTTCAATAGGTTGTTGCGGGTGTTCACCCGGGGTGGTTTTGAGAGACTGGGAATCGCCAAACGCCCTGTCAAACTAAAGCTTGAGTCCGGATGAACGCCAATAAGCACGCCCGATTGACGTTTCTGAGGCGACTAGAGATGGTCGAGGACTGAGGTCGGACTAGATTCAGACAGGTTTGAACAGGAGTCGGCCCACCGGTGACGGGTTGTCCTGACCTTGTTCGATGAACTCCCGCTGGGTCAGGTGACCGAGGGAGCTGTGGGGCCGGTGCTCGTTGTAGTCGTGGCCCCATTCGTGGATTTTTCGCCGTTCATTGTCGGTACTGCCTTCAGTGGCCCAGGCGCCCAACGAGCGCTGGGCCACGGACATGTGTCGCGTCTGGGCAGGGCGGGATGAGGCTTATGCAAAAGCGGCTTGAGCTGAGCAGGTTCTACTGGGTCGATACATCACGTTGCTCATCAGCCGATGCTCCAATCGTTCTCCACACGTATGCAGCCGGCAGACAACAACTCGAACTGCGTCAAGTTCAAACCGAATCAAAAAATCCTCCAGTCCTCTCGCAATTCGCGCCGTGCCGACTCTTGGAAGAGGTCGGCCAAGAAAGTCGCCGGTTCTGATTTCTTCATGCAGGCTGCGCGTGAATTCCAGGGCTGACTAAATACCTAAAGCCGATCATTAATTCATTCAACTAGTCGTCGTATACTCTGACCTGCCCCCTTCGGCCGTACCAGTGATTCGGTAGGGGTCCTGGGTTGAAGGTTAATGGATTTCCGTGGGAGTCAGGTGCCGAGCAGCGTCGCCTGCATGCCGGCGACGCTGCTCGGCGAAGCGCGCTGGTGGTGTCCGCCCTATGCTGCTATGGGGCCTTACCTCGTTGTAGTCGCGCTGCCAGTTGGCGATCTCGGTTCTTGCCTGGTGCAGGGTCTGAAACCAGTGCTCGTTCAAGCTCCACACCTCGTTGATACGCTGGGCGATGTTCAGCGGCGTGCGCTCCATCGCCGGTCGCTTGACCTTCTTGCGTTTGCGCACCGCCAGGTTGGCCGCGCTGTAGAGCCGGTACGTCCGCTTGTGGTTGACGCCCGGGTACTCACCCCGCAGCAGGTCGTGCACGCGCCGGTAGCCAAAGCGCCGCCGGACGTGCGCGATCTCGACGATCTTGTCCTTCAGCGCCTGCGTTTGCACGCTGGGCACCGGTGGGTGCCGGTAGCTGTCTCGGCTTAGCCCCACAAGCCTGCACGCGCGACGCTCGGACAACTGGTGCTCCTGCACCAGCCGCGCAATCATCTCGCGCCTGGCCTGTGGGGCTACCTTTTTACCCCGAGCACGCTCTTGAGCGCATGCAGGTCCAGGTGTGCCTCGGCCAGCAGGTGCTTGAGCTTGGCGTTCTCCGCCTCCAGCTCGCGCAGCCGCCGCGCCTCCGAGACGTCCATGCCGCCGAATTTGGCGCGCAACTTGTAGAACGTGGAGTCCGAGAAGCCGCCCTTGCGGCAGATCTCCGCCACCGCCATGCCGGCCTCTGCCTGCTTGAGGAACCCGATGATCTGTTCCTCAGTGAACTTGCTCTTCCTCATGTCCGCGATTCTCCTGAAAGGCGGACCCCTTGCTACTTCTGATTGGTACGGAGGGTGGGGGGCAGGTCAACTCTTCCATCTAATCTGAGGGGTCTACCGCCTACGGGCATGCAGCAGGCAGCCCGCACCGGAGCACCGCAATTCCAGCGAAATTTGACTGAGCATAGTCAACTAGTGATCGCTTCCTGCTGGAATCGTATCCATAGATGCGGTCACCATCGATGTCAATGGCATGCTCCTCGCCTAGAAATAGCCCCGCATACCCGAATCCGATTTGCTCCCGCCTGCATGCGTCATCATAGAAGACGCCGGTCCCCGGACGCGACGGTGCAACCGTGAAGTGACGCGTCGAATGTAGCAGCGCGATCTTGTCTGGCTCGCATGAGGCAATGCCGAGGTGGTTTACGAAATCGAAATTGGGCGAACCGTCCTTGAGGCGTGCGCCGCGTGTGAAGAGCACAATGTCCCCCGTCCGCAACCGACTCCAATCAATGCCGCTAAAGCTCTCGACGCTTATATACAGAAACTCCTGAGAGCCACTGGCATATCGTGGTAGCACGATGGTCTCGTTGGCGTCGAGAAAATGCGGCCTCCTGTGGGGCTGGAGGTTCAGCCGAACTGATTGGAGCTCGACGCCACATGCGACTTCCGCCGTCACATTGGAAACGAATCCCTTGGCGACTGCGCGGCCGAAGAGCACCTCGGAGGCGAATCCGAGAAAGGTGCCAGTCGCCGGGTGGTTCTTCAGCGCGCCGTCGGCATACCGGATGGAGGCCAGAGACTGGCCTAGGACATTGATGTCCCGCGAGTGCACCAATGCGATCAGGTTGTAGATCGCGGTGCAACAGTCCATCGTTTCGAGCCGAAACCTTAGACAACCGTCGGGCAGCAGAGGGAGTTTGGATTCCGCAAGAAAGGGCGTGCCCACTAGTTCACGGCACGCGAGTTCCATTCGTTTGCCGACGTCACGCTCCCTAGCGAGCGTTGCCAGCAGAGCTTCTAGCCGTTCACGGCTCCAGCGTTCCCCTAGCTCCAACACTAAGGTGGGCCGATACGACGCAGCCGCAAGCTCGTCGTGGCCAAGATGGGCGGGGTTATTCAACATCATTGCGCAGCTCCGAGATTCATCCGTACAGCGCGGGATAGTTGGTTCGAGATCGATATCGAAACTCCATCAGTTTTCGCACGTGCGGATGCAGGCTTTCAAAGATATCGTGATCGAGGTTGTACGCAGGGTCGCCAAACGGATATTTTTCTCCCTCTCGGAAGTATCCGATTGTCAACATGATGCGGGGCTCGCGGGTGGGATTTGGCGTGCCGCGATGCAATGCCCCCGGATCGCGCAGCAGCAGATCGCCAGGTTCTAACTCGACTTTCACGGAAGGGAGGCGGCGTGCGAACAGTTCCATTGGCGGGTTGGCCACGTCCTGATCGAAGGCGCGCATGTCGAACATTGCGAAAGTTTCCCGCTTCCACAGGTGGCTTCCACCCGGCCAGATTTCCAGGGGCCCGTTGTGGAGCCCGCAATGCATCAACGGCACGTTGACGATGGTCCCGCGCGTCTGGCCGTTCGGATAAAAACCGATATCGCGATGAGGCGATTGAAAGGACGAACCGGCCAGGCAGGTGTCGCTGGAAACTGAATTGCAAAAAAAGTTAGCGCCAAGCACGTTCTCGAGGATTGCAACCGCGAATGGGTTCGCGACAACAAGATAATTTGAAAATGAGCCCTTCATTCTGATAAACGCTCGTAGCCGTGCGTTGGCAATCCAGAATATCGTATTTCCTACGGACTGCCACGGGATTTTTTCCAGAGATTTTCCTGGAAGACTCGATTCGCAGTCGTGAATGATTGCGTCGTATTCCCGTTTCATATCGTCAACCAGGGCTGATGGCATCGCCCCCCTCAGAATCACGAAGCCGTTACACATCAGCAATAGGGTGGCCAGCTGCAAATGCTCGTCGGAAAGACATTCATTCCGTCTTTCTTCAGGGGTCAAGTGAACCATATTGGTTTGGCTTGCTGACCCAGCCAAGCGATTGCGGGTGTTGCGATCGAAGTTTTCCATGTGTGCATCCATCCCAGGGAGGGCGAGACTTGCGTGCGGCGCTGTCATATCTTGAGTTCCTCAAAGGAAGACATTTCAATGAGTCTTTCTTGCTGGTCCTTCCATTGGACGCGGCCCTCTGCGGCCGTCTCCAACGTGGCAGTACGCTGTGCAACGGACGTGTCGTCATCCGCAGCACAAGCCAAGAGCGCTGCGCAGAACGTCTGCATCAGCCGAGCGACCGAGTCCTCGCTCAGCACGTCTTGATTGAATTGAACAACCAAGTTCCAGTGGTTCTGGTAAACACGTACATACAGGTTCAAGTCCCGCTTCGGGCCGGAATGTGAGCCGTACTCGAGCGCATTGACACGCGCGCCGCCCAAAGAGGACACAGCCCCGCTGAAGTCTTCCAGCGCAAACCTAATCTGGTCCACCGGCTGGCGCGCTGCAAGTTCAAACTCATCGCTCAACCACTCGAACGGGAGATCCTGATAGTCCAGCGTCGCTGCCACGTGGGATGCAAGCGCGCTTAGAAGCGCCCCTGCACTGCAGGTAGGCTCGAAGCGGTACCGAATGACGTGTCCCGTCATCAGCCTGCCGACGACGTCCTGCAGCCCCGGGGCACGCCGCCCGGAGAACGGCGAGATCAGCGCCAGGTCCGTCTCACCGCTGTGAAGATGGACCGTGACGAGATAGGCCGCCAGAGCCACGACATAGTCGGTCACTCCAAACCTCTCTCGTGCAAGTCGGGAGGCGCGATAGCACGCGTCCGGGAGATGCCCCCGCAGTGCCTTCCCCCGGAAGGAAGATGCCCGACAGCCATCGTGCCATCGTAGGTGTGGCCAAGCGGGCCCAGCCAGCACTGGGGTCCAATAGCGAACGAAGGGGGCCGTGAAGTGGGACTGCATGGTCCAGTTGCTCAGCCACTGGGCGAAGTCGCCAAAGGACTTGCGTCTCGATGTGACTGGCAGGCAGGCTCTAGCCAGCAATTCGTTGTAGGCGATGACGACCTCGTGCCACACGATTTCCATCGAAATGCCGTCTGACACGATGTGGTGCGAGCACACGATGAACAAACTTCGGTCCGACCCGAGGTGTAGCAGTTCGAATCGCCACAGCGGACCGCTCGAGAGAAAGAAGGGTCGCTCGATACGGCGTGCGACATATCCGGAGATGCCTCCATGAGCGTCAAGCTCGTGGCGGTCCACCAGAGTTGCGCGAAGAGGTCTGTAGCGCGCCGGATGAACAACCTGCACGAGATCGATCCCGCGCATACGGATCGACGTGCGCAACGCCTCGTGACGCGACCGCACGACATGCAGTGCGCGCTCGAGAAGCACAGTGTCGATCGCGCCTTGGATGTCATAAACCGTGGTCAAGTTGTCCTGCCATTCGCCAGGATTTCGCCCTGACAGACCCCAAAGGCGGCGCTGCCCCCCGGTGCATGGAAAGTGAATCGACCCTTTCACAGCTTGACGTCCTCGCTGCCGAATCGAGGAAACAGCGCCCATGTCCGGCGCCGGTAGTCGACGTAGCGTCCCCCGAATGTGTGCAAAAGCAGGCGCTCTTCTAGGCGGATGCGATACAGCATCCCGGCAAGCGATACCAACGCCACGACAACTCCGACATCGCTCAGGCCGCACACGAACGAAAAGCTGCCATAGATGAGAATCAACCCGAGGTAGCCTGGATGACGCATGCGGCGGTATAGGCCCTCGGTCAACAGTGTGTGATGCGCCTGGCGGGTCAACGCCATTGTGAAGTGCGATCCGAGGCAACGCATTGCCCCGAGCCGGATGCCCAGGCCCAAGGCAAAGGCGAGAAGGCCCACGATCATGGTCGCAGGACGGACAACGGCCGGACCTTGCTGCGTGGCCCACCATACAGGCGCGAGCAAGCTGACGTCGCGGATGACCGTCAGCACCATTCGGGACCCTCGATCCTCTTCCGCGCCACTCGAGGTACCGCTGCGAACTTCCAGCCGCAACTCCGAAAGAAACCAAACGTCGAACAAAGCGAGCGCCAGCCAGCCCTCCGGCGTACCCGCCAGGACAGCTCCGACCATGCCGGCTATGTTGACCAGCCCCAGGCGAACCAGCCACGAAGGCAAGCCAGCAGGCTTCACGAGGCCCTCATCCAGTTGTCTAGCATTCGCCGCAGGTGCAGAACGACCTCCTGCTCGTACTCTTGCGTCGTATCGCGCAGGGCATAGTGAGGCGCAGCAATCTGCCAGCGAAGGTTCGGTTTGGCCCAACTCCCGTAGCACGGCATGCCGCCGCTCGGGGTCGACGCTTCGCCGATGAATGCGCGGGGTGGTCGAACGCAGGTGAGCCGATAGCCCCTTTCGATCAACGCCCGCTGAGCTTCCAGGCTGTCCGGTCGAGAGATATCTAGATGGACCACCGTGCAAGAGGTTTCGGCGATGCTCGCTTCAAGCTGGTCGAGAGTGAAGCCCGTGCTCCCGTCCAACCTGGATGCGACTGAAAACGCCCGATGGTTGTACTGCCTGATGGCCTCTCCCGCCTGGCAGACCAACTCGAAGCGCGCCTCCGTCCCAACGCTTGGAAGCGGGACTTCGAAACCCAGGGCTTTCGCATGCTGAGGAAGGTTCAACATGAAAAGCGATTCGACGAAACGCCGATCGTCAGCGTCAAGCAGATGGATCGTCGGGAAAGCCAACAGGCCCCGAAGCAGGTCATCCCGATCGCGATTCACCTCGCGGTATTCAAGGCACTCAAGAAACCCGCCTTGCATCACATACCAGGGAGCGAAGCCCCAGAAGCGCGAGCGGATGTATTTTCTGTGAATCGTGTTGACCGACTTGCCTCCGCGGATACCATCTCCTGCAGCGCGCACCCGCGGCACGAGAAGCAGAGTATGGAATGCCTCGTGCAACGCAGGAATCTTTTTCGACAAGAAGTCGATGATGCGCTTGACCGCGTACGGCTTCAGGTGAACTGCGGACATGGATCCAGAACGGCAGATTTCGCCCATGCCGGGCCCAAACTCTTCGCTTGAGTCGATGACGCTGACCGTACCCATGTCACAACTCGAAGGAGTGTCGGGGATCCCGTTGCACCACGCTTCCACGATCGCCGAGCGGCCCCAGAACCAAATGAACTCGCGCGACTCCTTGACCCGTTGTGCTAGGCGCGCAATATCGAAGCTGTCCGTGAAATATTCGCCCGCATAGACCCGGCGCAAGATCCCAAGGCGCGTCACGACCGCCCTCTCCGCGTGCTGAACGGTCTGCAATGGCGATAGCTCGCGCGCGTACTCGGTGCTCTGTACACTGTCCTCGAATACCGCCCGAAGATGGGTTAGGTACCTCTCATTGTCCAAAGCTGGATAGCAGAAGAGCGGTTCGGGAGTCATTCGAGCGGGTCGCTGTTCGTGTTCGTGAAACGATTCAGGGCACGAACGAAGGCCACAGCCAATCGATCGACGCCCGCCGCCGGCAGCAGACCGGTGTACACGCGTAGGAATGGACGTTCGGAATCGGCGATCGCTGCCGCAGCTGAAATGCGCGAGGTGGCAAAACCGAAACTCACTCCCTTCACGAGGGGCACGGCGGCTACACGCGCTTCTTCGAGGACCAGCGCGATGAACGCATTGAGTTGGTCGGGTGCATTGAGTCCTTCTTCGCGGAACTGAAGGCAAAGGCAACCGCCAGTGAAGTTGAGGGTGCACGCAGCGGAGCGGTCCACGTGACCGGGCAGTGCAGGAGAATGGACCCTGAGAAGTCGATCGATCAAGGGCATGGAGGCCAAACCGTGCGCAAGTCGCGCGCAATTGGCACCGATGCGAGAAAGCTGGTCCTCGTATGCCCTGGAGTCGTAGTTCGGAAATAGGGCTGCGTCCGGCGAGTAGAGGATCGCGCCGATATTCCTTCGAAGGCGCTCCATGTACGGGCGCAGCGACGCGCGGTGGACGACGACGCCGGCAAGCGTGTATTCAAAGCCCAGTTGCAGGTACTTTGATGCGCTCTCGTAATAAAGGATCTCTAGATTTGCATTGGACAGGATCTCGTCGGTGAACAGGTGCGTCGGGAGCTGCGCCGATGCCATGGTTCCGTCGACGACCAGGAAGAAAGGCCGATCGATGCTCCGAGCGAGCGTTCGTGCAAGCTTCGCGACGTCGCAGACACGCAGCTCAACATTGTTGGCAACCGGATCGATGAACAAGGAGTCGTGTCCGCCAGCCACGACAGCCGCCGCCACTTCATCGGCATCGTATGATCCCAGCCGATCCACCCTGACACAGGGTAAGGACTCCAGTTGCTCAGAAGCTTCGAAGTAGACATAGGGCGCTTTGGCCACCTGGGCGCCGTGCCGCCAGTGTCGGCGAAGCAAATAGGATTCAATGAGCCCGTATGCTGCCATCCCGGATGAGGTCACTGTGCAGGCGACATCCTCCCGCCCGACTCGAAACACCTCGCGCAGTTGTGACTCAATCCTCGTCACCGCAGGGCTGCCGTAGCGGTCGTAGTTGACGTCGCTGTTCTCTTGGCTGCGCAACTCCAGGAATTGCGGAACGAGAGACTGATCGTACGCTGGGGATCGCCAATCAAACATACGCGTGACAGCCGAGCAGAGGATGTTCATCGCCCGAAGGTGAGACTTGGCCGTAAAGTCGTTGCCGGGCGGCTCTTCATGTTGAGGCGAAGCGATCGCCAGAACGTGATCGGCCATTTGGAGCACTCGAGGTGAGAGCGCAATTTCAAGCGACTCACAATACCGGCGGTATTCATCGATAGATTGGCTTGCCTCGCGATGACGGACTGTCCAATCGCGTCGCGCCACATCCAGATGAACGGGGGTCGGCGCATCTACGGAGGGATCGGGCCGCTCGTTTTCTTGAACGAGCGACGGTTTCGGCATTTCGGGACTGTATCCGTCTGATCTGTACTGGAAGCGTCGCGGTTCCTTGCGCTCGTCTGGAGATTCTCCAATGAGGCCCAAGAACCGAGAAAGCGGAGTACGGTTGGTGAACGGGAAGGCCAGCAGGCGGTTGAGCGTCGCCTTCTGGACATTGCCTCCCGTGAGCAGGAGGAGTGCCGGCCCACGCAAACTGGCCCGGTGAGCGTGCTGCACAAGTGCAGCCACCGCAATTGCGCCGGACGGCTCAACGAGCCAACTTTCGTTCTGAAGCAAGCTTACTGTCGCTGCGGCAATCTCTTCTTCGGAGCAAACCAGCATGGCCTCGGGGGCATCGGCGAGGGAAGACAGGGTCGATTCCTCCTCGGACAACTGAACTGCCAGGCCGTCGGCGAACGTCGGCTGGTTGAGAACTCGAACTGGCTTGCCCGAGTGGAGACTGGCTTGCACCGACGCGTAGTTCTCAGGTTCGGCACCGATGATGCTGAAACTCCCTTGGAGGTACCGACGCGCCCACGTACAACCGGACAAGAGCCCGCCCCCGCCCACCGGCACGTAGACCGCCGCCGGTTGCTCCGTAAGTTGGGAGAGCGCTTCGACGAGGACCGTTGCCCCACCGGCAATCACGCGTCGATCTGCAAACGGCGAAATGTAGTCCCATCCATGTCGAATCGATAGATGGCGCGCATGGGCGCCCGCTGCCTCCAGCGAATCGCCGTGCTCGAGGAGTTGCGCCTCCTCGAAGACCAACTTGCTGCGCTTCAACCGGCTGGCTCCCACAGGCAGCACGATACGAGCTGGAAGGTTCATCATGCGCGCTGCCGTAGCTATGGCCAGTCCATGGTTGCCAGCACTCGCCGCCACCACGTCAGGCCGTGTTCGCTGCGTCAAGGCATTCCATGCACCGCGGAACTTGAAGGAGCCTGAGATCTGCTGAAACTCCAGCTTTGCATACACCGGCACACCGACCAAGGGCTCCAACCACATCAGGCGCTTTATCTGAGTGACGAGCGTCGTTCGTCCCAGCGTTGCCAGTGCTCGATCTATCATGCGACCCGCATTGTCGAGATCGTGGAAGGCGGGCACGTTGTCCTCTTCGACCAACTTCAACATTGGCTCTCCAAAGCTGCTGCTTTGCACAGCAGCACGTCTTCCATCAGCAGAAAGTCGATATCCGTCCCGAGATAGCAATTGATCGCATCGGCCGGACTCATCACGATGGGCTCGCCGTTGACATTGAACGACGTGTTGAGAAGCATCGGAACGCCCGTTCTTTCATCGAATCTTCTCAGAAGGTCTCGCAGTACAGAGTCGCTGAGATCGCACACGGTCTGGAAGCGGCAGCTTCCGTCCTCGTGCACGACTGCTGGCACAACCGCGCGCTTGCTTGAAAGTAGGGGCATCACCAGGTTCATATAGTCTGAACGGAAATCATGCCCAGTGTACTCACGTGTTCTCTCACGGAGAATCGCAGCTGCGAATGGCCGGAACTGTTCGCGAAATTTCACCTTCGAATTGACTCGGTCCTTCATGTCCGCACGACGGGCATCGGCTAATATGCTTCTTCCGCCTAGCGCGCGCGGACCGAATTCAAGTGCACCGTAGAACACGGCGCCGACTTTGCCTTGACAGAGCAGGTCGATGACCCTCGCGCGAGGGTCTTTGTTCTGCTCAGGACTTAATCCACGAGCCTGTACCGCATGCTCGACCTCTTCACGCGTGTACCTCGGCCCGACCTGGGCACGCCGGTTGAACTCGACGTGCCTTGCTGTTTCTCGAAACGAGAAACCGCGGAAGGCTGCACCTATCGCGGCGCCCTGGTCTCCCGGAGCGGGCGGTACGAAGAAATCCCGAAATCCCGACTCCCTGAAGATGCGGCCATTGCAGACTGAGTTCATGGCGCAGCCACCCGAGAGTGTTAGCGGCAATCCGGGGTCCTGTCGAGCCAGCCCGGACAGAATCCGGAGGACAACTTCCTCGTATCGCGATTGCAGGGCACGCGCGATGTCTGCGTGTCGAGACTCGATCGGGCCGTCTCGGTGGCGCGGCGGACCGAGGACCGTGTCTACAGCCTCGCTCAACCAGCGCCGGTCGGTCGACTCGGCATGCTGATACCGCGTGTAGTGCAGATTGACCTTGAACCCGTTCGGGGTGATCGGAAGGAGCGCGGCGAAGAATCGATCAAGGGCACTGTCCTGTTGGCCAAAGGACGCCAGCCCCATGACGCGGTACTCGTCGGCTGCGGGATGAAAGCCGAGATGCTGGGTAACGGCACCGTACACGAAGCCCAGCGAGGAGGGCATCGCCACCCGCTGAATACAACTGACGCGGTCTGCATCGCAGCGATAAACGGTCAGACTCGCATACTCACCGCGACCATCGATTACTACAGACAGCGCACGCTCGAAGCCGCTGGAGCGATGCGCATACAGGGCGTGCGCGAGGTGATGGTCGACAAAGTCGATCGGGGGCAGCGCCCCGTTCTTCCATATCTCCTGCAAGGCCTGTCGAACCAGTCGGTTCGATCCCACGGCTTTCCACCTGCGGACTATTCGCGCCAGCGTTGGCCGCCGGACATCCAGCGCGCCGCGCAACTCGGATAGCACTGCAGGAATCAACGCAGCGCGATCGTCCCAGTAGAAGGCGACCCGGTCGATATCTCGAGGTGTAAGCCCGCACATCGCTAGTGCCGCCCTGCAGGATTCAAATGGGAAGCCCCACTGGTTCTTCCTGCGAGTGACGCGTTCCTCTTCCAGCGCGAACCGGACCCTTCCATCTTCCACCACCGCGGCGGCGGCGTCGTGAGCCAAGCCAGCGATACCCAAGGTGATCATGCGGCGACGGTGGAAAGCTCGGAGGGATTCAGCTTCTTGATTTTCTCGTGGAGGATTATGGAGCTCGCGATGAACTGGCGTCGAAGCTGACAGCGGATTCGATCGTTCTGCATGGGATCGTCGTGCTTGTATACGCCGAATGCAGGGCATCCGCCCAGGCAGACAAAGCGGGCCCAGCACTTCGAGCAGTCCGCATCGGGATTGGTGAGTCGCCAGTTGCTGCTCCAATAGTCGATGAACGACTGATCGACCCCGCGCCGGACATCTCCCATCTTGAATCTCGGATTTCCCTCAGTGCGGTGGCACGTATAGATGTCGCCGGCCGCCGAGATCGAGACGACGTTGATTCCCGCCCCGCATTCAACGCCACTGTTTTCGAGGATCGATCCACCCGCGACGAGGTCGCCCTTGTTCTCCTCGAGATATATATTGGTTGCAACGGGCTTCTGCACCAGTCGACCCATGTATTTGGAGTAGGGATTGAATCTCCGCCAATCGAACCCGTTTTCAAGGACCTGTTGCTCGAACCACCGGCTGAGATGGTCGATGCCGTTGAGGGTGAGATCGAGGTTGTCCTGCGTGACTTCGCCGACCGTCCCGTCGATGCCCCAGATGAAGTCCATTTTTATGTTGTCGTAGCCGAGCTCCTCCACCATAGTCTTGGCCTGGTCCGTGAGACGGTCGCCATGCTCGCCGAAGTAGGAGGCGCGGACTTGGAACTTGACCGGACTCTCCTTCAACGCCTTTCCATATTTGAAGTTCACCGCGTCGTACGTGCCCCCGCCCTTGCTGTTGACTCGATAGCGGTCGTTGATGTCCTTGGTACCGTCCATGCTCAGTCGGACGGCGATCTTGTACTTGTCGAAGAAGTCCAACCAATCCTGATTTATGCCGATTCCATTGGTGGTGATAGAGAATTCCACTTCAACGCCCTCGCGTCGACCTCGCTCGGCGGCATAGTGTACTAGGTGCTCGAGGCAAGGACGATTGAGCAACGGTTCTCCGCCGAGAATGGCGAATCCCAGGCTCGACGAGCCACGATGCTCGAACGCAAAGTCGACCACACGCTCGGCGGTCTCCACGCTCATCATGATCTGCTCGCCCCCGCCGTACTCTCCCTCGTCGGCATAGCAGTATGTGCACTTGAGATTGCACCCATAGGCGATCTGGACCACGACATCCTGGAGTCGCATGCGATCGCTCTTGCGGTGAGCCTTGCGATGGGCGTCATTGCCGAACAGCTTGCCTTCGCTGACCAGATGGCTGACCGTGGGGCTGCGCAACAGGTCTGCCGCGTCTCGGGTTTCGGCGTAGCGCTCCACGAGTTCAGCGTCTTCAACCGTGAGTTCGAACGAAGTCGAGGTCGTCACGTCGAACAACAGCTGTCCTTGCGGGTGCCTGATGAGCGCCGCATTGGACTCAAGGTAGGCGATATTGCGAAACGTCACCAGCCTGCGGTTTTCGCTCCTGCGAATGATATTGATCAGCTTGGGCACACGAACTCCTTGTTTTGGGCAGGTTTGTATCGACGTACAGCTTCAGGCCTGCGCCTTCAATAGCCATCGGTGATACTGCGTTCGCTCGGGCTCGATGAGCTCAACTGATCGGAAGCCTGCAGCGCGCGCAATCTGCGCGAGACGGTCGTGCGGCACAGGACGGTAGCGACCCACAAAGTGGAGCGCCGCCCACGTTCCCTCGCTGTCTTGAACATTGAGGTACAAGTGGAAGTCGTAGCAGGACTCGTCCTGCCAGTCCCAGACTTGGTGAACGAATCGTCGCGATGATTCCTCAGCATAGAACGTCGGTACCGTCACTGTCGGCCGCGCGTTCGCGTCGTCGTAGGCGCGGAAGGCAACAAGTGCCACACCGCCCGGCTTCAGGCTGTTTCGTATGCAACGAAGCGCAGTGAACACTTCGTCGTCATCGGCGGCGTGGAAGATGTAGTTGTCCATCAGAAGGGCAACGTCGAATGCCTCACTCGCCCATCGCATGTCATCTGGCTCTTGGACAAAATCACAGTGATGCACATCGGCCCTCAGCTCGCGGGCGCCGAGTTCGCGCCTGCACCTCTGCACACAAAGCGCTGAAGAGTCGATTCCCGAAACAGTGAATCCGGCTTGCGCCAGAGGCACCAGTTGGGTCCCGATGTCGCAGGCGAAATCAATGATTCGTACATCGGGACTGGGCTTCGGCAGATGACTCGACAGCTTCTCCAATTGCCAGGTCTGGAATCGATCCCAGTTGGCGAACAGCAGGTGGCTAAAGGGAGCCATGGCGTCGTAGTAAGCACTTTGCAAAGCTTCACTCCTTAATGTGTAGAGCGATGTGTGATGTGCATGTGGGACGGAATCGGTCTATGACGACGAGTCTCGCGATGGGGTCCTGTTGACCTTCAGCTTCCGAAGCCCTCGATACAGCGGCATGTCAATCCACTGCTGAGGTTCATCGGCCAGACAAGCCTGGGGCCATCGCCGTACCAGCGCGCCGATGGCACACTCCGCCTCCATCAGCGTTAGTGTTGCGCCGATGCACACATGCGGACCCGTGCCAAACGACAGCGGGATTCCGACCGGTCGATTCAGGTCGATCTGCTCTGGATCCGGATAGCGAAGCGGATCGCGATTGGCTGAGCCGATAAGCGGCAGAACGAGGTCGCCGCGCCGGATGTCCTGACCGAATAGTTTGAAGGCACAGTTCGCTCGCCGCCCGGTATATTGGACCGGACTGTCCCACCGGAGCAATTCTCGCACCGCAGCCGGAAGTCGCGCCGGGTCGTCGAGGGATGTCCATCGGCGTCGGTCGGCAAGTAGCCAGTAGACCGCAGTGCCCAGAAGGTGTCGTGTCGTCTCATGTCCGGCAAACAGAACCATCGCGCATTGAGCGAGCATCTCCGCGCCGCCTTCGATCTCGCCACGCCGTTGAGCATGCATCAGTATGCCCAGAAGATCATCATCGTGCACGTCGCCGCTGGACATGCAACGATCGATGTATTCGCTCATAGCGAGCATACTGTCGCGACCGGCCATGATTTCCGAGGCCGTCGGCAAGACGGATCCCAGAAACGCGGCGATGTCCGTGGACCACGCGAGGAACTGCGCCTGATCGACGGTGCGGAACCCGAGAAAGCGGGAGATCACGCGCGCCGGTAGCAAACGGGCAAATCCTTCGATGAAATCGAAAGGCTCAGTGGCCGCGCAACTCGCCTCGATTTCGTCCATCAGTTCGCCCACGGCTTCGACGACGAAGCCCTGCAGCTTCTGGATAGACGCGGGTC
The DNA here is from genome assembly GCF_018069845.1 of Ideonella alba. Taxonomy (NCBI): domain Bacteria; kingdom Pseudomonadati; phylum Pseudomonadota; class Betaproteobacteria; order Burkholderiales; family Sphaerotilaceae; genus Ideonella; species Ideonella alba. The sequence goes on along the minus strand of NZ_JAGQDD010000032.1, from coordinate 8,966 downwards.
GAAAGCCCGCCTGCATCGCCTGCCTCAACCGAGGGTGGGTCGGCTTGTCGACGAAAAGCATGGCCCGCGCGAACAGCCGCTGCATGTCGATCAGGCGGCGCCTTTCCTCGCTGCCGCGCAGAGACTGCCGCATGACCCAGCCGCCTGTGCGATGGGCCGACAGGCGAGGATCCTTAAGGGCAGACTGAACCCCCTCGAAGGTCGTCAGTACCCATGCCCCACCGAACAGTTCGTCCGTCCAGTGGATGGGGCCCTTCCGACGCAGTTGTCGATATCGCGGATACGGGTCGTCACCGCAATACAAGTTGTCCGACGGGGCGAGCAGCGCCATTGCCAATCCTCCCTTGATTTGGTCGCTTAGGTACGCCCATTGGCACGACGCACCGCGAGAATGATAGCGAGACTTCGCCTCTCAGCAGTCCGTCCGTTCCTTCGCAAGACAAGACATTGCAGAAGCCACAAGTCTGGCGTATTCGCGTGAACTGTCGAAGATGGGTACTTCAATTCCAGGAATCTCTCCAAGCAAGGTCAACTCCGAGCATGACAGCAGCACGGCGTCGCAGTCTTGGTTGTGCAATAGATCGCGAAGCCTTGTCGACAGCGAATATTGCGTCGCCGGTTCGTTGACGGTGCACAGCTTCAGACGATCGATTACATCGTAAATCGCTTCACTTAGCTCCGGCGTGGGATAGATGGAGCCCGGTAGATACTCGCTGTACAGCCTCTCGGTTACCGTGATGGGCGCGCCTAGTACCAACGGCCGCGACGCCCGTTGCACAATTGCCTTTCCAACCATTTCGATCATGTTCAGCCACGGCACCGGCAGCTCATGCGCTATTTCGGCTCTGAAGTGATGAGCAGCATTGCAAGGCACCGCTACGGCGATTGCTCCTTGCCGAGCAAGCGCCTCGATGGCGCGGCGAATGGCCGGGGCCGGCGAAACGCCACGACCCCGATACGCGGCCTGCCGATCAGGGATCCGCGGATCGTTGTCCAGCAGTACCCGAATGTGGTCGCGCTCGCACTCTACAGGCGTGGCGTGAAGAAGGTGCTCGAGAAACTTCACGGCTGCAAGCGGCCCCATACCGCCGACCACGCCCAGTGCGGGTCCCCCATGGCCTTCCACTTGCAGCGGAGCGTTCAACGGGAGCGGGTTGCCGAGCATCGCATGTCCATCAAACAAACGCCGGCAAGTCGGGGGGGGCCTGCGTCAGGTCTTCCTTGCGGCACTCGATGCGAGACAGAAGGCCTTCGACCGTGGGATGGGCGAACACCTCTGAAACGCAGACGCGCATCCCGCAAAGCTCCTCGATTCGGGCGCACAGCCGGACTGCGGCAAGCGAATTGCCGCCTAACGAATGGAAGCTCGCCTTCATCGAGCGCGGGCCTGGAAACGCTTCTTGCCATGCCGCGGTGACGGCCTCTGCCAGCGACCGGCCAGCGGCGGACCCAGCGGAGGTAGCCCGCGCCGCGTAATCTGCCAAGTGTTCACGTGCGAGCTTGCCCGACCTTCCGAGTGGCATTTCTTCGACGATCACCACGCGGTGCGGCACTGCGTGCGAGGGAAGCAGGGCCGTGGCGCGCGCCAACAAGCGCGATTCGTCGACCCCTTCAACTGGACGCTCCAGCACGACGCAAGCGACCAGCTTCGCCAAATCCGCATCTGACCGCTCGACGAAGACACCGCAGTCAACGACGCCGTGAACTCCACGGATGCAGGTTTCAATCTCTTCGAGTTCGACGCGATTGCCGTTGACCTTGGCCTGAAGGTCAAAGCGCCCCCGGAACTCGATCTCGCCGCAGGGCAGCACGCAGCCTCGATCGCCGGTCCGATACAGTGTCCCAGGCACTCCCGGCACGTCGTGTATGAACCGCTGCGCCGTCTGTTCCGGCTGCCCAAGGTAGCCTGTCGCCACGGCGACACCGGAAATGCAGATCTCCCCGTCGGTGCCGTCAGCTACTGGCTTCAAAGACGCAGGATCGCGCACGTCCACGCACACGTGCGGAATGGCGCGCCCGATGGGGACGCGATCGCGCATCGCGTCGTCGTGCGTGCATTCATGGGCAGTGACGTCGATAGAGGCTTCTGTCGGGCCGTACAGGTTGTGCAGACGACAAACATCGAACAGCCCGAAGAAGCGTTCAACCGTATCGGGTGGCAGCGACTCTCCGCTGCAGAAGATGTGCCTCAGGCTCTTGCACTCGCTCACGTCCACGTGGGCGAGAAAGGCTCTCAGCATCGTGGGCACGAAGTGAGCGACCGTGACGCCCCGCTCTTTGATGAGCTGCGACAGGTAGCGCGGGTTCCGATGTCCGTTAGGAGCAGCGACGACCAGGTGGCCGCCGACCGAGAAGGGCAAGAAGAACTCCCAGACCGAGACGTCGAAGGTCGCGGGCGTCTTCTGTAAGATGACGTCGCTTCCGGTCACGCCGTAGCTGTCGCGCATCCAGCCGATCCGGTTCTCGAGCCCGGCGCGTGTATTAAGGGCGCCCTTCGGCTCGCCAGTGGACCCCGACGTGTAGATGCAGTATGCGGGCCCATAGGGATCCAGCGAGATATCCGGGAGCTGCGCGACGCATGAGGCGACCGACTCATCCACAATGAGCAACCCGGTCTCATCGGGCACGCAATGACCGAGAACACTTCGTACCGCCTTCGTGGTGATCAGCATCCGACAGCAGCTGTCCTGCAGGATCTTCCTGATGCGAGATTCGGGCAGCGTGTGATCTAGGGGAACGTAGCAGGCATTGCAGCGAGCCACTGCAAGGATGGCCACCACGAGATCGAACGAACGTTCGAGATGAATCGCGACCAATTCGCCTTCGCTGACGCCCTCAGCAGCCAGGCGGCAGGCAATGTTACGTACCTGAAAGGCGAGTTCGGCGTAGGTCCAGGTTTGATCCAAGAACGTCAGCGCCGGGCGGTCCGGAGTGGCACTACCAAAGTGCTCGAACGCCAAATCGATGCGTCGAGAAGGAATGCCGTTGGAAAACGTCATGCTTACTCCCGTTCGAAAGCTGAAGGCGCGACCGAAGCAGCGTTTAGTGCAGCGATGGTGCTTGCGATCTCGTCCGCTCGATTCTCAAGAAAGGAATTGTGGTCACCTTGCACCGTCCTGCGACACACTTCCCGGAACCCCTGCGCCTGCCAGTATTTCTTGTCCAATGCTTCCGCCATCGACTGGTTCGCCTCGATAGACAGGAGTGTGCCGAAGCAGGCTGCGGGCTCGCGGGGCCTTGCCGGCAATTGGCACAACGAACGGACCTGGTTGGCATAGCGCGACGAGGCTCGAAGATGCGCCGCGGTCACTTCCCAGTGCCGTACCAAGAAGTCTCGCCACTGCACACGGTCTTCCAACGAAGCAAAGTTCATCGCCGCGACCGCTTTTTCCGCACACTCGTGATTGTCAAGGCCGTGGAACGCCTTGGCATAGAAGGAATCCGTGCGGCTGGCATAGCGTCGGCACAGCGCGGCATAGTGGCCGCTGCGGTAACGTTGGGTGCGGTCGCTGTCCAGGCCGGTTTCGTCGAAGGAGCAGTCAAGAGCGACTGTCAGTGGCACGCCGATCCCGTGTGTATCGGCCAAGTAGCGGGTCAGCCGTGCCGCCAACATTCCACCTAGACAATAGCCAACCAAGACAAGAGGGCCCGCACCAAGCCTTGCGACCTGGTCGCCGTAGCACTTGCACATCTGCTCGAGGTCGTCTTCGACCGCGTCGCCGACTTCCACGCCGTTGTAGTGCAGATACGCGACCTTAAATTGATGACGCAGCAGTTCCCGCCCAAGAGGGTTCATCGCCATCCCCAGCCCGCCGCCCCCCGGCAGCAACACGGCCGTGGGACCTGCAAGGGGCAGATCTGATTCGAATGAAAGATTCGGCGTGCTCGCCGAGGTGCACCGGAGTCCCTTGCCCTTGCGCAGCGTGTCGTCTAGCAGTGTTCGCGTGGCCATACGCCGGTCGTAGACCAGCAGCAGCAGCGAAGCGAGGCTCGGATGGCGGAAGACGTCCACCGTCTTCACCTCGACTTCGAACGCGCGCGATACCAGCCCGCCCAGTCGGACGGCTTGCATAGAGTTTCCACCGAGTTGGAAGAAGTCGTCCGAGACGTCGACGACGGGCCGCCCGAGAGCAGCTTCCCACAACTGCGCCATCTTGAGCTCGTTGTGGCTCTTCGGGGGCTGGGATGTGCAAACCTGGCTCACCTTGCCCGTTGTTTGCGAAAGCGCCGCCCGGTCGAGCTTGCCGCTCCGGTTCAACGGCAACCGGTCCAACACGACCCACACGCTGGGGACCATGTAGTACGGCAACGCGGCGCGCATGCGGTCGCGTACCGCAACCACCGATCCGTCGCCGGCTCCCTTCTTCGGAACGACGCAAGCCACCAGATGACTACCGTCCTCGCCTTCCTGCAGGAAGACACCTGCCTGAGTTATCAGCGGATCCCGCAGCAAGGCATGCTCGACTTCACCAAGTTCGATGCGAAATCCGCGAAGTTTGACCTGGTCGTCGTTGCGTCCCAGGTATTGAATTTTTCCGTCGCTCCGCCAACGCACGCGATCGCCCGTCTTGTACATCCGGCTTCCCTGTGGTCCGAACGGATCGGGGATGAATCGCTCGGCGGTCAGGTCCGTCCTGCCCAGATAGCCGCGCGCCAGGGAGAGGCCCCCGATGTACAGTTCCCCCGCGACGCCCACCGGCACGGGTGACAAGTTCTCGTCGAGCACGCACACGCGGGTCTGCGCAGTGGGGCCGCCGATCGTAACCGGGCCGGACTTGAGCAGCGGCCCGCCGAGTGACCAGATTGTGGTTTCCGTTGGTCCGTAGAGATTCCAGGCTTGGTCCGCGATGGAGGCGAGATACTGCGCCAGATCGTCATCCAGCGCTTCTCCGCAAGATAGAGCCAACCCGAGCGACAACTTGCGCGGCAGTTGTCTGAGCAGGCGCCACGTCGTTGGCGTCGCAAGCATTGACCGGACGCTGTGGCGCTCGATGAGGTCTGCAAGGCGATTCGGGTCCAGAGCGTCTTCGCGACTGGCAAGTACCACTGTTGCACCGACGCTGAGCGCCCCATGGATCTCGAATCCCGAAAGATCGAAGGTCACCGGAGCAATGGCAGCTACGGTGCTGCCCGGCGGTATCCCGAGCTGTGCCTGCGTGGTGTTGAGGAACGCGGACAGCGCGCCATGAGGAATGCACACGCCCTTCGGCTGCCCCGTCGAGCCGGACGTGTACAGGCAGTAGGCGAGGTCTGCGGGCTTGAGAGGGACCTTCGGCGAAGTTACAGGCATCGCCTCGATGCGCGTTCGGTCGCGACCGAGCAGTATCCAGCGCAGCCCCGGAACCTTACCGATGATCTCGTCGGCAATTGCAACACATGCCCGCGCATCGGACAGCAGCGAAATCTTTCGGGAAATCGGTGCCTCGATGTCGATCGGTAGGTACGCGCCTCCTGCCTTCAGAACAGCCAGGATCGAGACGATGAGCGAGGCGGATCTCTCGAGCAGGATAACAACCACCGCACCACTGCACACGCCGTTTGCGCGCAAATGATGCGCGAGCTGATTGGCGCGCGCATCCAATTCACCATAGCTGAGGCGTTCGTCCTCGAAAAGCAGGGCGGGTTGCGCAGGATATCGAGCCGCCATCTGCCCGAACATTTCATGCGCGTAGGGGTGCCATGACTCCTGTCCGACTTGGCTCCCGACGTTCCACTGATTCATGACCTGCTCACACTCCCGGGCGGTCATCAGCTGGATATCCTTGAGCCGAGAGTCTGGCGCGCGCGTCATCCCTTCGAGCGCCTGGATCCAGTGACCGGCCATCCTCTCTACGGTCCGGCGGTCGAACAGGTGTGCGTCGTACTCAAGGGCGCAGCTCAGGCCGTTCTTCCCCGCCACGATTTCGAGGGTCAGGTCGAACTTCGCGCCGGTGGACTCGACAGGCAGGTTGTGCGCTGAGATACCGACCAAATGGATCCCGCCTCGTGTGGAGTCGGCAGACGGAGCTTGGAAGGTGATCATCACTTGAAAGAGCGGCGTGTGGTCGAGCGCTCGACGAGGCTTCAACTCATCCACTAGCTTCTCGAACGGCAGGTCTTGGTGCGCATCAGCGCCAAGGATTGATTCACGCGTCTGCGCGATAAGGTCGCTGACGGTGGCGCTCAGATCGATCGTGGTACGCAGAACCAACGTGTTGACAAACAGACCCACCACGCCTTCGACCTGTGCCCGCCCCCGATTGGCCACCGGGTACCCGACGCACACGTCGTCTTGTCCCGCGTGGCGCGAGAGGACCAGCGAAAAGGCGGCCGCCAGCACCATGAACGGCGTCGAATTCAGACTTCTCGCCAGCGCGTGGATGTCGTTCGCAAGCGACTGGCCTACCTTGAGATCCACGACACCCACAGCTTGGGTTCTCGTGGCCGGGCGTGGTCGGTCCAGTGGCAATTCGATCAGGCGGGGCGCATCCTTGAGATACCGCTTCCAGTAGTCCATGTGCCGAGAGAGTTCCTCGCGCTGCAGCCATGCACGCTGCCACATCGCGAAGTCCGCATACTGAATCGCGAGATCGCTCAACTCTGCGGGCCGCCCATGCTTGCGGGCTTCGTACCCGAGGCAGAGCTCCTTTAGCACGATCTCCTGAGACCAGCCATCCGCGGCGATATGGTGCAACGTGAGGCAAAGAACATGGTCGTCTTCCGCAATCCGCAGCACCCGCGCACGGATTAGCGTGTCGCGAGTCAGGTCAAATGCAGCTCCGGCTTCTGCTCGGATCCGCGGTGCCAGTGCCGATTCGGTGCAAGCTTCGATCTTGAGCGCTTGACGACTGGCTGGTCGTATGACCTGCAACAACCGGCCATCCTCTTCGACGAACACCGTCCTCAATGCTTCGTGGCGAGCCAAGACATCGTTAAAGGCGTCTTCGAGCGCCGCGATGTCGAGCGCACCCAGCAGGCGCCATACTGTCGGCAAGTTGTACAAGCCAGCCGTTGCTTCGAAGCGGTCTAGGAACCACATGCGGCTTTGACCAAAGGAAGCGGGAAAGGCGTCGCCGTGCACGTTATGTAGTCCTGTTGAAGGGGTCACTGTCAATGCCGAGCCTTGAAACGATTCCCGGAGTTCTCAAGGCCCGCCGCTCCACGTCCATGGACTTACAGTTGGGCAGTCACCTAAGGCGGTCTCGACGCGGATCGGGCACCGGAAGAGCGCGGACTACGGATTCAGCCGAAGACGGCTGTGAAGCCCGATAGGAACACAGAAGATTGGCCAACGCATTGAGCGCGGCGCCCGTAAGACGAACGCAAGGACGCGGTTGGCCCGACGACTAAGGTAATCGCTATCCCAGCGATCGATCGCCCATCGAGTGTGCATCTAGGCTCCCTGAGTTGGTGGCCCTTCGATGAGCCGCCTTATTCACTTTAGTATACGTTGAAGCGCAGATCCCGCACGTTATGCCCTCGCGCCAACGAGCAGCAGCTTTCTGGCACGCTTCAAGTAAAGCGCGTCGCATGAACTAGACTTCCCGCTCTCATATTGAGTGGAACCGAGGGAGCGCCAGCGATGGATATAGGATTGGGATGGAGCAGACCGTACAGTGGCGCGCCGACGGCGCTTTGCGCCAATGAAGGCACACCGCCGCGATGCCATGAAGAGTTCGAAGAATGGCTGTGCGAGAACACCTCTGCGATACTTACTCGGATGCGATCCCATGGAAGCGTGTTGTTACGCGGGTTCGCGGGAACCCTCGGGGCCGAAGCTTTTTCGATCGCCCTGGCTGCAATCGGTACGCCAATGCATGACTACGTTGGCGGCAGCACACCCCGCAGAAGGCTTGGAAGTCGCACGTACTCCGCCACTGAACTCTCTGGCGAGTACAGCATCGCCCTTCACCAGGAAATGTCCTATTTGCCGGTAGCGCCGGAGGGAATCGGCTTTTACTGTGAGCGCGCGGCCGACGCTGGGGGGTGCAGCCTCCTGGCCGACGCGAGAGACGTCGTTCGTCTGCTGCCGCAGCCGGTAATCGAATCGTTTCGAGATCGAAACATAGCCATCACCCGTGCGTTGCCATCCCGGGGTTCCATGTACCTTGCGTCGGGCGTGTCGCGGCCTTGGCAGGACGTCTTCGAGACCGAGGAACGGTCGTCGGCCTTCGACATCGCTAGCCGTCGAGGCTGGAGCGCATCCTGGTGCGACGACGGCACGATGCACTTGCGCCATGGGGTGACTTCGGCCTTCAGGCGTCATCCTGAGACCGGCAGTGAGGTCTGGTTCAACCAGGCTCACTACTATTCCCCCGATTGCATGCTTCAGTGGGCTAAGCACGACCAGCGAAAGCAGCAGGAGCGGTACATTCAAAGGCTGGTCGACCGGGGCGACAAGGATCATCTGAATCGAGTGACATATGCGGACGGTGGTCCCATCCCTCGTGAAGCTCTCCTGTCGATCTGGACAGCCTTGAAGAGGTCGGAGCGCGCCGTCGAGATGCTTCCCGGAGACATCCTTCTCGCAGACAACTATTTCGTCATGCATGGACGAGAGAAGTTCTCAGGGGCGAGGTCGATGCACGCAGGACTGATCGCCAAGCTCCATCAATAGCCCTGCATCTTCGGATCGTGTGAGCCAGATCGATGCGGTTTGCTGCGCGGGAACGTTGGGATGGTCGCAACTCACGGGTCGAGGGAGATGCAACGCAAAGCACGGGTATTGGCAGCAGATGTCCTTCTGCTGCGTCGTTGGCGGCCGGCGCAGTACCTGGCCCAATCCGGTGCGCGTCAAGCTACTTGTCGCCTCAGTCATTCAGCCATTGGCTGAATATCTCGCTGGTGCGCGACCGCTGAGACTAAGCAGTCGCGTTCAGGATTGAGGGCGACCTTTGCGATGTGCGTCCATGTATCGACCCAGCAGAACCTGCTCAGCTCAAGCCGCTATTGCATAAGCCTCAGCGGGGGTCCTCATGTTCAGCGCC
>NZ_JAGQDD010000031.1:0-41386 GCF_018069845.1 Ideonella alba | reverse complement strand
GGTCGCTGCTTCATCGCAACACTCCTTCCGCCAGGCGGTCATAGTGTGTTGCATCGATCGGTTGAATCCGCCGCAGCGAGCCGTCATTCCTCGTTGTCACGAACCCTTCAATAGCCCCACGGCTGTCGCTACCGCCAACGCCTTCGCCTGGGAAGGTTGCCTGGCATCGAACGTGCATCAGTTGTGCATCCGCATCCCCAGGAGCCCGTGATGTCGCCCTCGCTGAAGAACAAGATCCTGCAGGTGTTCGAGGAGCCGGGTTGTGACAAGAACCAGGGCAAGAGCGAGAAGGAGCGCAAGAAGGGGTGCACCAAGCAGCTCACGCCGGGCGCGGCCGCGGGCGGATGTGCGTTCGACGGCGCGAAGATCGCGCTGCAGCCCATCGTCGACGTGGCCCACCTGGTGCACGGGCCGATCGCCTGCGAAGGCAACAGCTGGGACAACAGGCACAGCGCCAGCAGCGGCTCGCAGATGTACCGCACCGGCTTCACCACCGACATCAACGAGCTCGATGTCATCTATGGCGGCGAGAAGCGCCTGTTCAAGGCGATCCGCGAGATCATCGAGCGCCATGATCCGCCGGCCGTGTTCGTCTACCAGACCTGCGTCACCGCACTTATCGGTGACGACATCGAGGCGGTCTGCGCCCGCGCGGCCGAGAAGTTCGGCAAGCCGGTGATTCCGGTCAACGCGCCGGGCTTTGCCGGGCCGAAGAACCTGGGCAACAAGCTGGGCGCCGAGAGCGTGCTGGACTACGTGATCGGCACCGAGGAGCCCACCACCACCACGCCCTTCGACATCAACATCATCGGCGAGTACAACCTGTCGGGCGAGCTGTGGCAGGTCAAGCCGCTGCTCGACGCGCTGGGCGTGCGCGTGCTGTCGTGCATTGCCGGCGACGGCCGCTACCACGAGATCGCCACCGCCCATCGCGCGCGCGCCAACATGATGGTGTGCAGCAAGTCGATGATCAACATCGCCACCCGCATGCAGGAGCGCTGGGGCATCCCGTACTTCGAGGGCAGCTTCTACGGCATCGCCGACATGAGCACCACGCTGCGCGAGATCGCGCGGCTGCTGGTGGAGCGCGGCGCGCCGGCCGACCTGAAGGAGCGCACCGAGGCGCTGATCGCGGTGGAAGAGGCACGCGCCTGGGAACGCATCCGCGCCTACCGCGAGCGCCTGGCGGGCAAGAAGGTGCTGCTGATCACCGGCGGCGTGAAGAGCTGGAGCGTGGTCAGCGCGCTGCAGGAGGCCGGCCTGGAAGTGGTGGGCACCTCGGTGAAGAAGTCCACCCGCGAGGACAAGGAGAAGATCAAGGCCATCATGGGCGACGAGGCCGATGCGCACATGATCGACGACATGACCCCGCGCCAGATGTACGCGATGCTGCGCGAAGCGAAGGCCGACATCATGCTCAGCGGCGGCCGCAGCCAGTTCGTCGCGCTCAAGGCCCGCATGCCCTGGATGGACATCAACCAGGAGCGCCACCACGCCTTTGCCGGCTACGAGGGCATGGTGACGATGATTGCCGAGATCGACAAGGCGCTGTTCAACCCGATCTGGGACCAGGTGCGCGCGCCCGCGCCCTGGGACGCCGCCGACAGCCTGCTGCGCGAACAGGATGCGGCCCAGCTGGCGGCCGAAGCCGCTGCCGGCTGAGCCTCAGCGCGCGGCCCAGGCCAGCTCGCCGCTGGCGGCCGCGCTGGCGCCCAGCGCCTGAGGTTCGAGGCGGAAGACCTGCATCGTCTGCAGCAGGCGCGCGCCCTGCTGACGCAGGCTGTCGGCGGCGGCCGAGCTTTCCTCGACCAGCGCGGCGTTGCGCTGGGTGACCTCGTCGAGCTGCTCCATCGCCTGATGGACCTGGCTGATGCCGCGGAACTGTTCGTCGTTGGACTGGCCCATCTGCTGGATCAGCGTGGCCATCTCGCGCACCTGGCCGACGATGTCGCCCATCGCGCCACCGGCCTCGCCCACCAGGGCAGAGCCGGCCTCGACCCGCTCGACACTGGTCAGGATCAGGCCCTTGATCTCGCGTGCGGCGTCAGCGCTGCGCTGCGCCAGCGTGCGCACCTCGGACGCCACCACCGCAAAGCCGCGGCCCTGCTCGCCCGCACGGGCGGCTTCGACCGCCGCATTGAGCGCCAGGATGTTGGTCTGGAAGGCGATGCCGTCGATCACGCCGATGATGTCGTGGATGCGGCGCGAACTGGCGGTGATCTCGCCCATGGTCTGCACCACGCGGGCGACCACCTCGCCGCCGCGCTCGGCCGAGTCGCTGGCGGTGCGTGCCAGGGACGAGGCCTGCTGGGCGGTGGCGTTCGTGCCCTGCAGCGCGTGGGTGATCTGCTCCATCGCGGCAGCGGTCTGCTGCAGGTTCGAGGCCTGTTCCTCGGTGCGCTGCGACAGCTCCACACTGCCCACGGCCACCTGCGACGAGCCGGTGGCGATGGCCTCCGAGGCCTGCCGCACCTGGCCGACGATGCCCGCCAGGCTGCCCTGCATCGTCACCAGCGAACCCAGCACGCTGCCCTCCCTGGCGGCCGCGGCGCCCTGGACCGAACCCAGGTCGCCCTCGGCCACGCGCCGTGCGGCGCCGCTCAGCGCCTGGGGCTCGGCGCCCAGCATGCCCAGCAGCCAGCGGGTCAGCGACCAGCCGGCGAACAGCGCGATGGCCACGGCCACCAGGCCGGTGGTCACCAGGATGTTGCGGTTGAGGTGGAAGTCCGCCTCGGCCACGTCGACCTGCTGGCGCGAGCGGTCGTCCAGGTACTGCAGGTAGGCGTCGCCTTCGCGTTGCATGGCCGCCAGCAGCGGGCGGCAGTCGGCATTCATGCGCTGGATCGCGGCCGCGCGGTCGCCGGCCATGGCCTTGGCCACGATGTCCTGGGCCACCGGACCGTACTGGGCCTCACGCGCTTCCAGCGCCTTGAACAGTGCACGCTCGCGGTCCGCCACATCGGCGTGCTCGGCCAGTTGGGTGCGCAGGGACTGCAGCGCGTGCTTCAGCTTCTCGCTGGCGGCCTGCACCGCGCGCAGTTCCTGGGCGCGATCCTCGGCCGACTCGACCAGCACCAGGTTGCGGGCGGCGATCGCCCGCGCGCCGGTGGCGTCCACCACGTCGGCGGCGTTCTGCACACGGGCGCCGGACTGCTCGACGTGCACCGCCAACTGGTCGTGGCTGTCGGCCAGCTCGTAGATGGCCAGGAAGGCGACCGCGGCCACCAGGGCGGCCAGGGTGCCAAAGGCCAGGGTCAGGCGAGCCTTCAGGGACAGGGATTCGATCGGCATCGTGGGTCTCTCAACGTGTTGTCCGGGCCATGCTGTGTGGTGTGCGCACCCGTCCCCACCGGCCCGTGGGGGACTGGCGGGATGTTCGACCCGCTGCGCGTGGACCTAAGGGGAGAAAAGGCCTGCTTTCAGCAGGGTTGATTTGTCGCAAACCTGCCATTCCCGGCCGACGGTGCCGGGGCCGCTGGGCTAAGTCCTTGATTCTTTAGGCTCCTCCGGCTTGGCACCGATCCTGCGAAGGCCCTGTCGAATCCCCCGTCCAGGAGCCTGCGGCCATGGCCCATGTCAGCGACAGCAAGAAGGCGTGTGCGGTCAATCCGCTCAAGATGAGCGCGCCGCTGGGCGCCAGCTACGCCTTCCTGGGTCTGCAGTCATGCATGCCGGTGATGCATGGCTCACAGGGCTGTACCTCGTTCGGCCTGGTGCTGCTGGTGCGCCACTTCAAGGAGGCGATCCCGCTGCAGACCACGGCGATGAACGAGGTCACCACCATCATGGGCGGCTACGAGAACATCGAGAAGGCGCTGCTCAACATCCGCAGCCGGGCGAAGCCGGCGCTGATCGCGATCTGCTCCACCGGCCTGACCGAGACCAAGGGCGACGATGTGCCGGCCTTCATCACGCTCGCCCGTCAGAAACACCCGGAGCTGGCCGACACGGCGATCGTCTATGTCAGCACGCCCGATTACGTGGGTGCCTTCCAGGATGGCTGGGCGATCGCCGTCAAGGGCCTGGTCGAGCAACTGGCCGAGCCGGTGGCCACGAAGGTGGCACAGCGCGTGGCCCTGCTGCCCGGCTGCCACCTGACGCCCGCTGACCTGGAGGAGCTGCGCGAGATCGTCGAGAGCTTCGGCCTGGAGGTGTTGATCGCGCCGGATGTCTCGGGCTCGCTCGATGGCCACATCCCTGAGGACTGGCTGGGCACCACGCTGGGCGGCACGCCGCTGGATGAACTGCGTGCGCTGGGCAGCGCCAGCGCCTGCATCGCCGTGGGCGAGCAGATGCGCCCGGCGGCCGAGGCGCTGCAGCAGCGCTGCGGCGTGCCCTACCGGCTGTTCAACCGGCTGACCGGGCTGGCGGCCTGCGACGAGTTGCTGATGCACCTGTCGGCCCTCAGCGGCCAGCCGGTGCCGGCCAGGTGGCGGCGCCAGCGCAGCCAGCTGGTCGATGCGATGCTGGACGGCCACTTCCATTTCGGCCACCAGCGCGTGGCCATCGCCGCCGAGCCCGACCTGCTGTGGGCGCTGGGGCACTTCATCACCGAGATGGGGGCCGAGCTGTCGGTGGCCGTCACCACCACCCAGAGCCCGCTGCTGGCCCAACTGCCCTGCAACGAGGTGGTGATCGGCGACCTGGAAGACTTCGAGCTGGCCGCCAAGGTCGCCGACGCCGACCTGCTGATCAGCCACTCGCACGGTCGCCAGGCCGCCGAGCGCCTGGGCAAGCCGCTGTACCGCGCCGGTCTGCCGCTGTTCGACCGCATCGGCAACGCGCATGTGCTGAGCGTGGGCTACCGCGGCACGCGCAACCTGGTCTATGCGCTGGGCAACCAGTTCATCGACCAGATCCCGCACCACGGCCCCAACGACTGGCCGCTGGGCCCGGCCGCCCGCGCGGCCGCCCGGGGTGACGCCAGCCCCGCCACCGCGCCGGCCATCGCGGCCGCCAGTTTCTGAACCGCCACCCAAGGAGCCCGCCATGAAGGTTGCCTTCGCCACCCAGGACCAGCAGCGTGTCGACGCCCATTTCGGCTGGGCCAAGCACATCGCCATCTACGACGTGCAGCCCGAGGGCTTCAGCTTCGTCCAGGACGTCCATTTCGGCGAGGACCTGGCCGAGGATGGCAACGAGGACAAGCTCGCGCCCAAGCTCGAGGCCATCCACGACTGCGCCATCCTCTACGTGGCGGCGATTGGCGGCAGTGGCGCGGCGCGCGTGGTGGCGCTGAAGATCCACCCGATCAAGGTGCCGCAGCCCGAGCCCATCCTGGACATCCTGGAGAAGCTGCAGGAGGTGCTCAAGGGCACCCCGCCGCCCTGGCTGCGCAAGGCCCTGGCCAAGGGCCAGCCGGTCACCCACGACTTCGACGACGAGTGAACACCCCATGAGCGACACCCCCACCGCCGACGCCCCGGTCCTCTCCGACGAGGACTGGCTGCAGGACGGCTTCATCCGCGAGCTGATCAAGCAGCTGCGCGCCCAGGACACCCACGGCACCTGGGAGGGCAAGAGCGACCTGCAGCTGCTCGAGCCCTACATCCTGAGTGCCGAGCAGCGCCGCGCGCTGCCGATGATGGGCGACCCCGACCCGGAAACGCTGTGGCGGCTGGACCTGTTCCACAACGCCATCGGCCTGTCGATCGAGAAGGCCACCGGCTGCATGGTCAGCCCGATGATGAAGATGAGCCACGAAGGCTTCGGCCGCGCCATCCTCACCACCGGCCGGCTGATCGTCGTCAACCGCTACCTGCGCGACGTGCACCGCTTCGGCTACCCCAGCCTGGCCAAGCTGGCCGAGGCCGGCAACAAGCTGGTCAGCGAGGGTGTCGGCATGGTCGAAAAGTACCGCGAGGTGGCCACCTATGGCTGATCTGGACCAACTCAAGGCCGACGTCAAGAAGGCCAACGCCAAGGCCACGCAGGCCAAGATGGACCTGCATGACCTGTCGGAGGAGCTGCCCACCAACTGGCAGTCGATCATGAACGTGGCCCAGGTGGCCTTTGATGCGCACGCCGCGCTGGTGCGGGCCCGCGAGGCCCTGGCCCAGGCGCAGGCGGCGGCGTGAGGAGCATGGCATGAGCACATTCAGCGTCACGCTGCCCAGTGGCGCCGCCTGGACGCCCACCTTCGTGCAGTCGATCAACGAGGACAAGTGCATCGGCTGCGGCCGCTGCTTCCGCGTGTGTCCGCGCGGCGTGCTGGAGCTGGTCGGCCTGGACGAGGACGGCGAGCGCGTGCACGTGGACCTCGACGGCGACGACGACGAGGAGTACGAGAAGAAGGTCATGACCATCGCCCATGGCGAGCAGTGCATCGGCTGCACCGCCTGCGCGAAGATCTGCCCGAAGAAGTGCTACACCCACGCCGCGGCGCAGGTCTGAGCATGGGCCGCGTCATGCCCCCCTGGCCAGTGCTGCGCGAGGACTTTGCCGCCCGCCGGGCGCGGCGCGAGGACGAGGTGCAGGACGTGCGCGCGCTGCTGCTGGAGCATGCCGACCCCGCGGCCGGCCCACCCGAGTGGGTCGAGGCGGCTGCCACCGCGGTGGCCGTGGCCTGCCTGGGTGACAACCACCTGTGGCAGGACCTGCTGCTCGACGACCGGCAGCAGCTCAATGCCCTGCTGCGCCATTGGTTCCCGTCGCTGGTGGCTGCCAATGCGGGCGACATGAAGTGGAAGAAGTTCCTCTACCGCGCGCTGTGCGAGCGCGCCGAGGTCCTGATCTGCAAGTCGCCCAGCTGCGACATCTGCAGCGACCGGCCGCTGTGCTTCGAGGCGCCCGACACCACGCACTGAGTGCCGACGAAAAAACGCCCCGTCCAGCGGGGCGAAGCATGGACCCGGGAAGGGTCTGCGGAGTGGAGAGGGACCCGGCGGAATCAGCCGCGCGGCGCGTCGGTGCTGACGGCGGCCATCGGCACCGCGGCCAGCTGGGCCAGCACCGCGTCATCGTACTGACGGTCGGCGACCTGGCCGATGCCGGCCAGCAGCGTGAAGGTGATCGCGGCCGACAGGGCCAGGAAGCCCGCGCGTGCCGAGGTGCTGCTGGCCTGGAACTCGGTGGTCGGGGCGGTCATCACGGCGGTGGTGCGGGTGGCTTGCATGGCGTTCTCCTGGGGGGTGGCGGGTGTCGATGGGATGGACTGTAGGCACCGCGCCCACCCGCCGCCAGCGGCAGGCGACGGACCGCCAGAACGCGCGACGAAGCGCGGCCCGCGTGGATGAACGGCAGGCTCAGCCCGCGGCGGCGGCCGCGTCGCGCTGGGCGCGGGCGCGTTCGATGGCCGGCATCGAGGCCTCGATCCAGTCGGCCAGCTCATGCACATGGCCGGCCACCTGCATCCCCAGCCGGGTCAGCCGGTAGTCCACGTGCGGCGGCACCACCGGGTGGGCGGTGCGCTCGACGAAGCCGTCGCCTTCCAGGCCCTGCAGGGTCTGGGCCAGCATCTTCTCGCTGACGCCGCCGATCTCGCGACGCAGCTCGCTGAAGCGGCGCCGCTCGCCCGAGCGCAGCGCCACCAGCACCAGCACGCCCCAGCGACTGGTGACGTGCTGCAGCACCTGACGCGACGGGCACTCGGCGGCGAACAGGTCGCCGCGACGGGCAGCAGGGATGCGGGCCATGGGTACTTACCTTTTTGTATGTACTTACGATTAGTGAGTGTAAACGGCATGATCCATCCCGTCATCCCTTCACTGTTCCCGCTTCAAGGAGATTTCCATGTACGCCGTCACCGGTGCCAATGGCCAGCTCGGCCGCCTCGTCATCCGTCAACTGATCGCCCGCGGCGTGCCGCCCGCGCAGATCGCCGCGCTGGTGCGCCGACCGGCCCAGGCCGCCGACCTGGCCGCGCTGGGCGTGGCGCTGCGCGAGGCCGATTACGACCGCCCCGATACGCTGGCTGCCGCACTGGCCGGTGTCGATCGCCTGCTGCTGATCTCCTCCAGCGAGGTGGGCCGCCGCGCACCGCAGCACCAGGCGGTGATCGACGCCGCGCGGGCTGCCGGCGTGGGCTTCCTGGCCTACACCAGCCTGCTGCATGCCGACCGCTCGCCGCTGGGTCTGGCCGCCGAGCATGTGACCACCGAGGCAGCGCTGCGCGCCAGCGGCCTGCCGCACGCCCTCCTGCGCCACGGCTGGTACACCGAGAACTACCTGGCCAGCCTGCCGCCCGCGCTGCAGCACGGCGCCTTCATCGGCGCGGCGGGCGAGGGCCGCATCTCGTCGGCCACGCGTCAGGACTACGCCGAGGCCGACGCGGCGGTGCTGCTGGCGCCGCCCGCCAGCGGTACGGTGCTGGAGCTGGCCGGCGACGAGGCCTACACGCTGGCGGAGTTCGCCGCCGAACTGGGCCGGCAGAGCGGCCGCAGCCTGCCCTACGTGAACCTGCCGCAGGCCGAGTTCGAGGCCGCGCTGGCTGGCGCCGGCCTGCCGGCACCGCTGGCCGCGCTGCTGGCCGACTCCGATGCCGGTGCGGCGCAGGGCGCGCTGTTCGACGGCGGCCGGGCGCTGAGCGCGCTGATCCAGCGGCCAACCACGCCGCTGGCCCAGGCGATGGCCGCTGCCTTGCGCTGAACGACGCACGGCCCGCATACTGGGCCGATGCGCCGCCGTACTCTGCTCAGTGCCCTCGCCTGCACCACCACCGCCACCGCCGGCTGGGCGGCGGACCCGCCGTCGGCCGATCTGGCCGGCGACGTGGACATCGTCGCCGAGGTGCTGACCACGCTGCACCCGGGCGCGCTGCGCTACCACGATGCGGGCAGCCTGGCGGCGGTGCTGCAGCAACTGCGCCGCGCCTTCACCGCGCCCGAGGCCGATGACGGGGCCCGCTACCTGGCGCTGGCCGGGGCGCTGGCCACGCTGCGCTGCGGCCACAGTTTCGCCAACCCGGCCAACCAGTCCCGGCGGGTGGCCCAGGCGCTGTTCGATCGGCCCACGCGGCTGCCGCTGCGTTTTCGCTGGCTGGACGGCCAGATGGTGGTGCTGCCCTCACCGCTGCAGCCGGACGTCGCGCCGGGCAGCGTGATCGAGGCGATTGACGGCCTCGCGCCCGACGACTGGTGGCGCCGCCTGGCCCCGCTGGCGCGGGTCGACGGCCACAACCTGGGCAAGGCGCGGCGTCAGCTCTCGCTGGAAGAGGTGGATGGCCAGTGGCCGCTGTTCGACGTGCTGCAGGGCCTGCTGATCGGCGGCCCCGCCAGCGGCGCCTGGCGGCTGCAACTGCGCACGCCGCAAGGGCGGCAGACGACCGTGGAGCTGCCGGCCTGGTCCGGTGAGCAGCGCCGCGCCCAGGCCCGCGCGCTGGCGCCCGCACAGGGCGCCACGCCCTGGTCCTGGACCGTGCGGCCCGATGGCGTGGTGCTGCTGCGCATGCCCACCTGGGCGGTCTACAACAGCCGCTGGGACTGGCAGGGCTGGCTCAATGAGCGGCTTGACGAGCTGGCCGCCGACCGCGCCGTGCGCGGCCTGGTGATCGACCTGCGCGGCAACGAAGGCGGCCTGGACTGCGGCCACCCGGTGATCGAGCGCCTGGCGCGCGCACCCAGCCTGCTGCCGCAGCGCCGTTTGGTGCGCTACCGCCGCACACCGGCCCACCTGAACCCGGTGCTCGACACCTGGGACGACAGCTTCCGTGACTGGGGCGAGGCGGCCCGGCCGGTGGATGAGCGCTTTCTGGCGCTGCCGCCGGGCCCGACCACGGTGCAGCCCCGCGGCGCGCGCCTCACGCAGCCGCTGGCGGTGCTGGTGGACGCCTCCAACAGCTCGGCCACCTTCGGCTTCGCGCAGCGGGTGCGCCAGGACCGCTTGGGCCTGCTGGTGGGCGAGCCCACCGGGGGCAACCTGCGCGGCATCAACGGCGGGGCCTTCTTCTTCGTGCGGCTGCCCGCCTCGGGCCTGAGCTTCGACCTGCCGCTGATCGGCTACTACCCGCCCGAGGGCGCGCCGCTGCCCGAGGACGCCGGTCTGCAGCCCGACCACCGGGTGACCCCCTCGCTCGCCGACATCGCCGCCGGTCGCGACGTGGTGCTGGAGCGCGCGCTGGCGCTGCTGAAGCAGGCGTGAAAAAGCCCCGACCAGCGGGGCGAAGGGGTGGGCCGGCGAGGCCCTGCCAGCGAGGAACGTGTCAGCTGCGGACCGCGGTGCTCGCGTGGGCAGCCTGGGCGGTCAGCTGGGTGCCGCCGGCCTGGGCCAGCAGGGCCTGGTCGAACTGGCGGTCGGCGACCTGGCCGACGCTGTAGAGCAGCGTGAAGGTGATGGCCATCGCCAGGGCCGCGAAGCCGGCGCGGGCCGGGGCGGTGGTGGCGCGGAATTCGGTGGTCTGGGCGGTGGTGGTCATGGCGGGCTCCGTGGTCAGTGCGTTGTCGATGGGATGCACTGTAGGCAGCCGCCCCGCGCACCGCCATCGTCTGGCGACGGATTGCCTGGGCGGGCGGACAGTCGGCATCCAGCGCCGATGAAGGGTGGGCGCTGCGGTCGCCGCGTCTTCCTCCCGGGTCGCTGCAGTGGCGCCGCGGGCCGGACTGAGTCGGGGCTCGCCGCCCAGCGGCGCACGGGTGTGGCCGGCACACGCCGTGTGCCCTGCAGCGGCCCTGGTGGCGGCGCGCCCACGGCGCGGAGGTGCCGCAGCGCCAGCGTTCTCGGCGGCCCAGACGCAAAAAAGCCCCGACGAGCGGGGCGAAGGAGTGGGCCGGTGAAGCCCCCCGAGTGATGATCGTCTCAGCCGCGCACAGCGCCGTCGGCCTGGGCCGCCAGCTGGGTGCTGCCGGCCTGGGCCAGCAGGGCCTGGTCGAACTGGCGGTCGGCGACCTGGCCAACGCTGTAGAGCAGCGTGAAGGTGATGGCCATCGCCAGGGCCGCGAAACCGGCGCGGGCCGGGGCGGTGGTGGCGCGGAATTCAGTGGTCTGGGCGGTTGTGGTCATGGCGGGCTCCGGGGTCAGTGCGTTGTCGATGGAGTGCACTGTAGGGAGCCGCCCCGCCCGCCGCCATCGGCGGGCGACGAACTGCAGGAATCGGGCGACGAACCGACACCCGCCCGGATGCGCGGTCAGCGCCGCGGCGTCAACCGGTACTCGTGCTGGGCGTCGCGCAGCACCAGCGCGGCCGGGCGCGTGCTGTCGTCGCGCACGAACTCGATGCCACCCAGGCCGGGGTCGATGGTGTTGTAGCTCTCGCTGCCATCGGCGTTGCGCCGCCAGGCCATCTGGCTGCGCCAGTCACGCGCCAGGAACTCGACCCGGTCGCCGCGCTGGGCCACCCGGATCGTGCCCAGTGCCGGATGGTGGTAGGTCGCGGCCAGCGCGCGGCGGGCGGCGGCCGGCACCGGCAGCGTGTACAGCTCCTTGAACTTGGCCAGCTCGGCGCGGTGGTTGGCCACCGACACGCGCAGCTGCTCATCGGCCTCGGGCCGGCCATCGAAGACCACCTCCAGGAACTTGCGCAGCAGCGGGCCGCGCAGCAGCACGCCGGCATCCGAGTTGGTCAGGATGGTCAGCCCCATCTGGTGCTCGGGCAGCCAGATCATGTTGGAGTGAAAGCCCAGCATGTCGCCACCGTGCGACGCGATCGGGATGCCGTACTGGCGGTTGATGAACAGGCCCAGGCCGTAATGCACGTCCTCGCCCACCATCACCTGCGGCTGGTAGCGCGCGGCCCAGTTGGTCTCGCTGATCAGCGGCCGCCCGTCGGGCGTGCGGCCCTTGTTCAGCTCCATCAGCACCCAGCGCGAGAAGTCGTTCGGGCTGGTCCAGACCGCGCCGGCCGGCCGCGCCGGGATGATGGTGCGGTTCAGGCCCATGTCGGCCACGCGGGTGACGCCGTCGATGTCGTCGCCGTGCGGGCTGGCGTGGTTGCCGGCCAGGGCCTGGGCGTAGTCGAAGGTGGTGCGGGTCATGCCCAGCGGCTGGAACAGGCGCTGACGCATCTGGCGGTCATAGGCGGCGCCCACCTCCTTGCCAGGTTCGAGTGCGGCGGCAGCGATGTAGCCGCCCGCGGCCACCATCAGGTTGCTGTACTGGAAGACCTCGCCGAAGCGGCTGGTGGGCTTCATCTGCGCCAGCTGCTCGAAGGTGGTGGCCGCGGGCGCCTTGGCGTCGGAGAACAGCCAGTCCAGGTCCTGGCGCGGCAAGCCGGTGCAGGCGCAGACCAGGTGGCGCACCTCAACCTGCCGGGTGGTGTCGGCGTCGGCCAGGCGGAAACGCGGAAACACCTCCTGCGCGGGCTGGTCCCAGCGCAGCCGGCCGGCGTCCACCGCCTGGGCCATCAGCGCGCTGGTCATGCTCTTGGTGTTGGAGGCGGCCATGAACAGCGTGTCGCCGTCCACCGGCTCGGGCCGGCCCAGACGGCGCACGCCCAGGCCGCCGGCCCAGGCCACGCGGCCCTGGTCGATGAAGCTCAGGCCCACGCCGGGCACCTGCAGCTCGCGCATGCCGCGTTCGACGAAGGCCTTGAGCTGCTCGATGCGTTCCGGCGTCAGCGGCTTGGGCGTGCGGCCGGCAAAGCGCTCGCGCTCGTAGCCCTTGGGCCGCAGGCTGCCGATGAACAGGCTGATCGGCGAACTGCGCTTCTCGAGGGTGGCCTGCGAGCCCTCCAGCAGCACCACCAGCCAGCCCTCGCCCTGCACCGGCCGCCGCGCCGTGGCCTGCACCGCCAGCTTCTCGTTGGGCGAGGTCTGGTAATCGAAGACCTGGATGTCGGTCCAGCCGTTGCGCGGCGCACGCGCCGTGCTCAGCTCCAGCGTGCGGCTGAAGCCCGGCTTCACCCGCGCCCAGGCCTGGGCCACGGCATCGGCGGCGTCCTTGGCCTGCGGCAGGTCGACCAGGGTGACGCGCAGGTCGCCCTCGGGCGCGGTGGCGCTGAGCAGGGCGCCGTCGGCCTTCATCGCAAAGGCCTCGGGCGGGGTGTAGCTGTGGCCGGCCGCGGTGGTGTCGGCCCAGGCCGAGGCGCTCAGGGCCAGGGTGAGGGCGGTGGCGATCAGGGTACGGCGCATGGGGTCCTTCCAGGTCGTGCGGTGATCCAGATGCTACGGGAGCCTGAACGCAAAACGCCCCGGCAGGGCCGGGGCGATTCGTGGGGGGAGCGGGCGACGCGCGCTCAGACCTTGGCGGCGGGCACGGCGCTGGCGGCCAGTTGCACGGGGGTGGCCTGGGCCTGGGCCAGCCAGGCGGCGTCGTACTGGCGGTCGGCGACGCGGCCGACGCTGGCCAGCAGGCTCAGGCTGATCACCACGGCCAGGGCCAGGAAGCTGGCGCGGGCCGAAACGCTGGAGGCTTGGAAGGCGGGGGTGGTCATGGCGGGCTCCTGGGTCAGTGCGGTGTCGATGGGATGCACTGTAGGGAGCACCGCCGGCGGCGCCCAGCGGGATGCGACGAAGCGCCGATTTCGGGGGCTGACCGGCGCGGCCGCCGGATGGACGGCCGCGCCGCCGGCCTCACTTCTTGCCGCTGCGCAGCGTGGCCAGCGCGGCCTGGGTCTCGTTCCAGAGGTCCATGCCCACGTTGGCGGCGATGCTGGCGTTGACGCGGGTGAGCTTGTCGCGCATGCGGGCGGCCTCGGCGGGGGTCAGCTCGTTGATCTGCATGCCCTTGGCCTTGAGTTCATCCAGGGCCTTGGCGGCCTCGGCGCGGGTGTCCTGGCGCTCGAAGTCGCGGCTCTTCTTCGCAGCGTCCATCAGCACCTTCTGCTCGTCCTTGCTCAGGCCGTCCCACCACTTCTTGCTGACCAGCACGATCCAGGGGCTGTAGACGTGGTTGGTCACGGTGAGGTACTTCTGCACCTCGTAGAACTTGCTGGAGAGGATGGTGTTGTAGGGGTTCTCCTGGCCGTCCACCGCCTTGGTTTCCAGCGCCGAGAACAGCTCCGAGAAGGGCAGCGGCACCGCATTGGCGCCCAGGGTCTTGAAGCTCTCGAGGAAGACGTTGTTCTGCATCACGCGCAGCTTGATGCCGTCCAGGTCTTCCAGCTTGGCCACCGCGCGCTTGTTGTTGGTGAGGTTGCGGAAACCGTTCTCCCAGTACACCAGGCCCACCAGGCCCTTGTCCTGCAGCTTGTCCTTGACCTTGCTGCCGATCGGGCCGTCGAGCAGCGCGTCGGCCTCCTTGGCGTTGTTGACCAGGAAGGGCGTGTCCCACAGCGCCATTTCCTTGGTGATGCCCACCAGCGTGGCGGTGGAGCCCACCATCATTTCCTGGGCGCCGCCGATCAGGGCCTGCTGCATCTGGGTGTCCGGGCCGAGCGCGGCGGCGCCGACGGCGCGCACCTTCATCTTGCCGCCCGAGGCCTTTTCTACCTCCTCGGCAAACAGCTTGACCGCGCGGCCCTGGTTGGACTGCTCGTTCAGGCCGTAGCCGAAGCGGATCAGGCGCGGCTTGATGTCCTGGGCCTGGGCGGCCAGCGGGGTGAGGGCGGCCAGCGCGAGCGTGGCGATCAGGGTGCGGCGAAGGGTCATGGTTGTCTCCAAGGGGAACAGGGCAGGGCGGAACAGGAAGGCGTCAGCGCAGCCAGCGCACCGGCGCGGTGACGAACTCGGGGAACACGGTGAACAGCGTGAGGATGGCCAGGTAGACCACCAGGAAAGGGTTGACGCCCTTGATCACCTCGTCCAGGCGCAGCCGGCCGACGCCGGCCACGACGTTCAGCACCGTGCCCACCGGCGGCGTGATCAGGCCGATCGCGCCATTGAGCACGAACATCAGGCCGAAGTAGACCGGGTCGATGCCGGCCTTCACCGCGATCGGCAGCATCACCGGGGCGAAGATGAGGATCGTGGGCGTCAGGTCCAGCGCGGTGCCGATCAGCACCAGCACGATCATCATCACCGCCATCAGCAGGCGCGGATGATCGACCAGCGGACCCAGCAGACCGCTCAGCGTGTTGGGCAGGTCGGCCAGCGTGACCATGTAGCTGGCCACCTGGGCGCCGGCGCACAGGAACATCACGATGGCGGTGGTCTTGGCGGCGCGGGTCAGCACGCCGTACAGGTCGGCCAGGCCCATTTCGCGGTGCACCGCGAAGGCGATCACCAGGGCGTAGAAGGCGGCCACCACCGCGGCCTCGGTGGGCGTGAAGACGCCGCTCTTCATGCCGCCGATGATGATCAGCGGCATCAGCAGTGCCCAGAAGGCGCGGGCGCTGGTGCGCAGGCGCTCGCCCATGGGCATCGGTGCATCGGCCTGGACGTTCATGCCGCGCAGCTGCCACAGCCAGGCGAGCACCAGGCCCAGGCCCATGATCAGGCCCGGCACGATGCCCGACAGGAACAGCGAGGAGATCGAGGTGTTGGTGGTGACGCCGTAGATCACGAAGGGCATCGACGGCGGGATGATCGGCGCGATGATGCCGCCCGAGGCCATCAGCCCGGCCGAGGTGCCCATCGGGTAGCCCTGGCTGCGCATCATCGGCAGCAGGATGGTGGCCAGCGCGGCGGTGTCGGCCAGCGCCGAGCCGCTCATGCTGGCCATCAGGATGGCGGCGCCAATGGTGACGAAGCCCAGGCCGCCGCGCACATGGCCCAGCCAGGCGCGGGCCATGTCGATGATGCGCCGGCTGATGCCGCCGGCGTTCATCAGCTCGCCGGCCAGGATGAAGAAGGGCACGGCCAGCAGCGGGAAGCTGTCGATGCCCGCCACCAGGTTCTGCGCCAGCAGCTGGGTGTCCCAGAAGTCGAGCAGCCAGGCCATCGAGGCGCCGGTCAGCACCAGCGCGAAGGCCATGGGCACGCCGATGCCCATCAGCGCCAGCATCGCCACCACGAACAGCAGCGCGATCGTTCCCTGGCCCATCATTCCACCTCCGATTCGTGGCCCAGCGCGACCGGCTGACCCACCAGCAGCTGGCGCAGCGCCATCACGCCGATCGCCGCGGCGCTGAGAAGCGCGGGCAGCGGCAGCAACGCCGTGGGGTAGCCCATCACCACGCTGGTGCTGTCCCAGCCCACCACCACCTGCTGCCAGGCGCCCCAGCCCAGCAGCGCGCACGACAGCACGACCAGCGCATGGATGCCGCGCGAGACCCAGCGCAGCGCCAGCGGCCGGCCGGCCAGCGGCGCGAGCAGCGCGGTGAAGGCCATGTGTTCGCCCAGCGGATAGGCGGCGGTGGCGCCGATGAAGACCATCCAGACGAAGAGCAGGCGCGAGAGTTCCTCGCTGGCGGCGATGCCGCTGCCAAAGCCGTAGCGCAGCACCACGTTGACGAAGACGGCAGCGGCCATCACCGCCAGGCAGGCGGCCATGGCGGCCTCGGCCCAGCGCTGCGGCGCGGCGCGGGTGGGGGTGTCAGCAGACATCGTGGGATTCCTTCATCCAGGTCAGCACCTGCTCGCGCAGCGTGGCCAGCGGCAGGGTGGCGTCCAGGCTGACCACGCCGGGCTCGCCCGACGGGTCTTCCAGCGTGGCGAACTGGCTGTCGACCAGGCTCGCCGGGAACAGGTGATCGGGGCGGGCGGCCACGCGGGCGCGGGCCTCGTCCAGGCTCAGCCGCAGGTGCACGAAGCCCAGGCCGGGCGAGGCGGCGCGCAGCTGATCGCGGTAGGCGCGCTTCAGGGCCGAGCAGGTCAGCACCGCGCCTTGCGGCCGCTCGGCCAGCTGCGCGCCCAGCGTGGCCAGCCAGCCGGCGCGGTCGGCGTCGGTCAGCGGCTGGCCGGCGCGCATCTTGGCCTGGTTGGCCGCGGGGTGGTGGTCGTCGCCCTCCACCAGCGGCCAGCCCAGCGCGTCGGCCAGTGCGCGGCCCAGGCTGGACTTGCCGCAGCCGGAGACGCCCATGACAACCAGGTTCGACATTTGGATAGCGCTGTCCCGTTGATCTGAAAAAATCGGCCGCCCGATGGGCCGCCGCGGTCCCCGCCGCGCCGTGGCACACTCGGCGCGCTTGAATCGGGGATTGGATAGCGCTATCCTAAACCCGTTGGCAGCACCGCCGAAATCAGGGTAAACACTCAATGACCGCCCCTTCCCGCAAACGCGCCACCGGCCGGCCGACGCTGGCCGATGTGGCCGCCGCCGCAGGCGTGAGCCCGATCACCGCCTCGCGTGCGCTGCGTGCCACCCGGGGCGTGGACGAACAGCTCAGCGCCCGCGTGCGCGAGGCCGCCGAGGCGCTGGGCTATGTGCCCGACCCGGCCGCGCGCGCGCTGGCCTCGGCGCACAGCTCGCAGGTGGCGGTGCTGATCCCGTTGCTGTCCAACGCGCTGTTCGTCGACCTGCTCGAAGGCGTGCAGCGTGTGCTGCGCCCGGCCGGGCTGCAGACGCTGATCGGCGTCACCCACTACCAACCCGCCGAGGAAGAGGCGCTGCTGCGCAGCTACCTGGCGCATCGTCCGGCCGGCCTGCTGGTCACCGGCTTCGACCGCACGGCGGCGGCGCGCGGCCTGATCGAGCGCAGCCGCGTGCCCTGCGTGCACCTGATGGAGACCCAGGCCGCGGGCGAGGCCTACGCGGTGGGCCTGTCGCAGGACGCCGCTGGTGCGGCGATGACCGAGCACCTGCTGGCGCGCGGCCGCCGCCGCGTGGCCTTCGTCGGCGCGCAGCTCGACCCGCGCGTACTGCAGCGCCTGGCCGGCTACCGCCGCGTGCTGCAGGCGCATGGCCTGCACGACCCCGGGCTGGAACTGCTGGACCCGGCGCCCTCGTCGATCGCGCTGGGCGGTGTGCTGCTGCAGCGCCTGCTGGCGGCGCGGCCGGATGTCGACGCGATCTTCTTCTGCAACGACGACCTGGCCCAGGGCGGTCTGCTGGCGGCGCTGAAGGCCGGCCTGGCGGTGCCGCAGCGGGTGGCCGTGGCCGGCTTCAACGACCTGGCCGGCTCGGACCAGTGGCTGCCGCCGCTGACCACGATCCGCACGCCGCGCGCCGAGATCGGCGAACGCGCCGCGCGCATGCTGCTGGCGCTGCTGCGCGGCGAGGCGGTGGATGCCCGGCAGGTGGACCTGGGTTTCGAGCTGGTGGTGCGCGAGTCCACGTAGCATCGGCCCATGCAAGCCCACCCGCGCCTGGCCGATGCGATGCAGCGCCTGCAGGCGCTGGCGCGGCCCGACCAGCTGGCCGGCATGGCCCGCTTCGGCATGACGGCCGAGCACCGCCTGGGGGCCAGCGTGCCCTCGCTGCGCGCCCTGGGCAAGGACCTGGGCCGCGAGCATGCGCTGGCCCTGGCATTGCACGCCACCGGCGTGCCTGACGCGCAGATCCTGGCCGCCTATGTGGCCGAGCCCCGGCAGTTCACCGTGGCCGAGATGAACGCCTGGGCCGCCCGCTTCATAGCCTGGGACACCTGCGACCAGGCCTGCACCAATGCCTTCGCCCCCAGCCCGCGGGCCTGGGCCCGGGTGCCGGTGTGGGCGGCCGACGAGCGCGAGTTCGTCCGCCGCGCCGGCTTTGCGCTGCTGGCTGCGCTGGCGGTGCATGACAAGCCCGCGCCCGATGAGCGCTTCCTGGCCATGCTGCCGCTGATCGAGGCGCACGCCGATGACGAGCGCAACTTCGTGAAGAAGGCGGTCAACTGGGCGCTGCGCCAGATCGGCAAGCGCCAGCCCACGCTGCTGGGGCCGGCGCTGGACTGCGCCCAGCGCCTGAAGCAGCGCCCCGAGCGCAGCGCGCGCTGGATCGGCAGCGACGCCTTTCGTGAACTGATTCCCCGACTGGAGCGCACCCGATGAAGTCCCTGCACCTGCTGGCGCTGGCCGCACTGTGCGCCACTGCGCACGCCGCGCCGATGCGCTACGAGATCGACCCCGCCCACACCTACCCCAGCTTCGAGGCCGACCACATGGGCCTGTCCGTCTGGCGCGGCAAGTTCAACCGCAGCGAGGGCCTGGTGCTGATGGACCGCGCCGCTGCCAGCGGCAGCGTGGACCTGATCGTGCACACCGACAGCATCGACTTCGGCCACGATCAGATGAACAGCGTGGCGCGCGGCGACAGCCTCTTCGATGTCGAGCGCCACCCCTTCGCGCGCTACCGCGGCACGCTGGCCGGCTGGCAGGACGGCCAGCCCACCCGCGTGGAGGGCGAGCTGACGCTGCACGGCGTGACCCGCCCACTGGTGCTGGAGATCCGCCGCTTCGCCTGCAAGCCGCACCCGCTGAACAAGCGCGAGCTGTGCGGGGCCGACGCGCTGGCCACGCTGCAGCGCGACGCCTTCGGCATCGACGCCGGCAAGGCCTTCGGTTTCGACATGGCGGTCACACTGCGCATCCAGGTGGAGGCGCTGGCCGAGCGCTGACTCAGCGTGGCACGTAGAAGGTGGTGGCGGCCTCGGCCGGTGCGCCCTCACCCGCCTGCAGGCGCAGCGTGATCGGGTGCGAGCCCGGCGTCAGCTGCTGCGCCGCCTCCATCGGCAGGGCCACCTGCACCGTGTGGTTGACGATGCCCGAGGGCGGCAGCGCGGTGGCGGGCAGCGTGCTCACCACCAGCCCGGGCAGGCCATCGACCGACAGTGTCAGCCTCTGTGCCTGCTCGGTCTGGTTGCTGACCTGCAGCCGGTAGACGTTCTCCAGCCGCCCCTGTTCGTCCCAGCGCGCCAGCGCGGCGCGGTCGCGCACCACGTCCAGGCGCAGCGGCGGGCGGTGCGACAGGCTCCAGGCGAAAACGCCCACCAGCACCGCCATCAACGCGGCGTAGATGAGCACCCGCGGCCGCAGCAGGCGGCGAATCATCTGGCTGCGGCTCCAGTGGCCTTCCAGGCCCGCCTCGGTGGCGTAGCGGATCAGGCCGCGCGGCGCGCCGATGCGGTCCATCACGCTGTCGCAGGCGTCGATGCAGGCGGCGCAGCCGATGCAGGCATTCTGCAGGCCGTTGCGGATGTCGATGCCGGTGGGGCAGACCTGCACGCACAGCGTGCAATCGATGCAGTCGCCCAGGCCGAGTGCGGCGGCATCGGCGGTCTTGGGCCGGGCGCCGCGCGGTTCGCCCCGCGCCACGTCGTAGCCGATGATCAGCGAATCGCGGTCGATCAGCGCGCTCTGGAAGCGGGCGTAGGGGCAGATGTAGGTGCACATCTGCTCGCGCAGGAAGCCGGCGTTGCCATAGGTGGCGGTGCCGTAGAACATCACCCAGAACAGCTCCCAGGGGCCCATCGCGCCGCTCAGCGAGTGCAGCGCCAGCTCACGGATGGGCGTGAAGTAGCCGACGAAGGTGAAGCCGGTCCACAGTGAGAAGCCCAGCCAGGCCGCGTGCTTGCCGCCGCGTCGCCCCAGCTTGTCCAGGCCCCAGCCGCTGTTGTCCAGGCGCAGGCGGGCACTGCGGTCGCCTTCGAAGCGGTGCTCGATCCACAGGAAGATCTCGGTGTAGACCGTCTGCGGGCAGGCATAGCCACACCAGATGCGCCCGGCCACCGCGGTGACGAAGAACAGCCCCAGCGCGCACAGCACCAGCAGCGCGGTCAGGTAGAAGAAGTCCTGCGGGTACAGCAGCAGGCCGAAGACGTGGTAGCGCCCGGCCTCCAGGTCAAAGAGCAGCGCCTGGCGGCCGTTCCACTGCAGCCAGGGCACGCCATAGAAGAACAGCTGGGTGATCCACACCAGCGCGATGCGCCAGCGGGCATACAGGCCGTCGATCGCGCGCGGGTGGATGCGCTCGCGCGGGGCGAGCTGCAGGAGGGGAGCGGGAGGAGGGTTCGGAGACATCAGTGGAGCAGGCCCGCCGCAGGCGGGCCGGACATCAGACAGGGACAGGCGCGCAGCCGCTCAGCCGGCGCGGGCCACGGGCGGTGACACGCGCGCCCAGGCGGCGCGGCCCACCGGCAGCACATCGGCCAGGGTCTGCTGGTCGAGTTCGGCCATGAAGGCCGCCAGGGCGCGGTTGAAGACGCCGGTCAGGCGGCAGCCACCGGTGAGCTTGCAGCCTTCGGGGTGATCGCCCAGGCACTCGACCAGCGCGAAATCGGGCTCGATGCTGCGCACCAGCGCACCCAGGTTGATCTGCTCGGGCGGCAGCGCCAGGCGCATGCCGCCGCCCTTGCCGCGCACCGTCTGCAGCCAGCCGGCCAGGCCCAGCTGGTGGGTGATCTTCATCAGGTGGGCCTGCGACAGCTCGAAGGCCTCGGCCACCTCGGCGATGGTGCACAGGCGGTCGCCGCGCTGCCGGCCCACGTAGATCAGCAAGCGCAGCGAATAGTCGGTCATCTGGGTCAGGCGCATGGCGTGATTGTCAGCCCGGTTGGCCGTCCACGCGCGCGCGGCACAGCCAAGGCCCGTAGCGCCACAGGTACAAGGCGTAGGCCAGCGACCACAGCAGCGCCGACACCAGCGCGGCCTGCGGCAGCAGCGCCGGCCACAGCAGCGGCGCCCCCACCCGCACCACGGCGGCGGCCGTCACGCTCAGGTAGGCGCTCACCTCCAGCGCACCCGCGCGCAGCGGTCGGCCGGTGTGGCCCATCGCCGTGCGCGTCATCATGCCCAAGGTCATGCCGCCGATCAGGCCCACGGTCAGCGCATGGGTGGCCAGTCCCGGGGGCACCACCCCAAACTCACTGCCCAGGCGCAGCGCCAGGTGCACCGGCAGCCAGGCATAGGCCAGGTGCAGCACCCAGACCAGCGGGTTGGCCGCCGTGCGCCAGGGCTGCCAGCGCCACCAGCGGGCGGTCTGCGCCCCCAGCGCGGTGGCCAGCACCAGCCCCAGCAGCGGCGCTGGAGCGCCCAGCAGGTCGCAGGCCAGCAAGGCCAGCACGCTGCCCAGCGCCACCCGCTCCAGCGGTGCATGGCGGCTCGCCTGCAGTCCTGCAATGCCGTTGTTGGTGAACATCGGCACCACGCGCCCGGCCATCACCGCGACGATGAACATCATCAGGTCCAGCGCCACCGGCACACCCAGCCGCGCGGGCAGCACCAGAGCGCCCATCTGCGTCAGGTGCAGCGCCGCGCAGGCCACGGCCAAGGCGACCAGCAGGCCGACGAAGAAAAAGTTGCGTCGGCTGCCTCCGGCCCGCAGGGCGCGCCAGAGTCCCCAGGCGGCCAGCAGCGGAAAGGCCACGTTGACGACCAGGGCCGCCACTGCCCAGGGCGTGAGTACCAGCACCCGGCCCAGCAGCCACAGCCCAGCCAGCGCCATCAGCCCACGGCCCTGGGGCGTGGGCTGGCCCGACCAGTTGCGCCCGGCGGTGAACAGAAAGCCCACCACCACCGCCAGCGTGAAGCCGAACAGCATCTCGTGCGCATGCCAGACCGATCCGCGCAGCACCGGCGTGTCCAGCCAGCCGCTGAACTGCAGTGCCCACAGCGGCACCGACAGCGCCGCCAGCGCCGCCGCCAGCAGGTAGAACGGGCGAAAGCCCAGCGCCCACAGCGCGAACTGGCCGGGCCGCGGCGCGCGGCCGATGGGCTCGGTGAGGGGAATGAAGACGGTGGCCATGGCGGGTGATATCAGGGAGAACCCGATTGTCCGGGCAGCGCCATCCAAAAGCAAACCCGAACATATATCTTATAAAGTGCGGGGCCATGACCCCGCCGCCGACGACCCCGACGCTCCCCTGGTGGCAACGACTGCGTCCGCCCGCGCTGGCCATCGACGCGCGCGAGCGCATGCGGGTGGTGGCGGGTGCCTTTCTGGGGATCGCGTTGACGGCACTGCTGGCGCCCTGTTGGCCGCCGGCGCCCGGCCTGCCCTGGTTGATGGCGCCGCTGGGTGCGAGCGCGGTGCTGGTGTTCGCGCTGCCGGC
Organism: Ideonella alba; assembly: GCF_018069845.1. NCBI lineage: Bacteria > Pseudomonadati > Pseudomonadota > Betaproteobacteria > Burkholderiales > Sphaerotilaceae > Ideonella > Ideonella alba. The sequence goes on along the minus strand of NZ_JAGQDD010000031.1, from coordinate 18,729 downwards.
CAGCCCGCTGGCCCAACCCTGGCCGGTGCTGGTGGGCAACGCGGTGTCGGCCCTGGTCGGCTGGGCCAGCGCCAGCTGGCTGCCCTGGCCAGCGCTGGCCGCGGCGGTCGCCGTGGGCGGCGCGATGGCGGCGATGCTGGCGCTGCGCTGCCTGCACCCTCCGGGCGGCGCCGTGGCCCTGCTGGCGGTGCTGCTGCCGGCCCACCAGGCCAGTTATGCGGTCGATCCGGTGCTGCTGGACTCGCTGGTGCTGGTGCTGGCCGGCTGGGCCTGGAACAGCGCCACCGGACGTCCCTATCCCCACGCGCCCCAGGCCGCGCCGGCCCCCACCCGGGCCTGGGACTTCAGCGACAGTGACCTGGACACGGCGCTGGCCCACTACAACCAGATCGTCGATCTGCCGCGCGACGACCTGCGCGGCCTGCTGGCCGATGCCGAGCAGCAGGCGGTGTCGCGCCGCCTGCGCGCGATCCGCTGCCAGGACGTGATGACCGCCCAGCCACTGCGTGCGCGCAGCTTCACCACGCTGGACCAGGCCTTGCGCGTGCTGGCCGAGGCCCAGGTGAAGGCGCTGCCGGTGGTCGATGCCGATGAGCATGTGGTGGGCATCGTCACCCGCGCCGACCTGCGCGGCCCCGCCGACCCGGCCACCACCACCGTGGCGCAGGTGATGTCGCGCCAGGTGCGCGTGGCCAGTGCCGAGCGCCCGCTGGCCGACCTGCTGCCGCTGTTCAGCCATGAAGGCCACCACCACCTGCCGGTGATCGGTGCCGACCGGCGGCTGGTCGGCATCCTCACGCAGACCGACGTGATCACTGCGCTGGCCAGGCTCTGAGTCGGGGGCGGCGCAGGCCGTCGTCGGCATCCTTGAACCGGTTCAAGGAAAGAACCCGAGCAAAACAGGAGGATTCGCCCATCGTCCAACGAGGAGGGCTTGTCCATGAGCCAGACCGCAGGCGGGTTCACCAAACAGATGGCCCGCAACATGTTCTACGGTGGCGCCGCGTTCTTCGCGCTGCTGTTCGTCGCGCTGGTGTTCCACACCGAACAGCGCATTCCCGAGCGCTCCAACGCGCAGGCCATCACCCCCGCGGTGGTGGCCGGCAAGAAGATCTGGGAGACCCGCAACTGCATCGGCTGCCACACGCTGCTGGGCGAGGGCGCCTACTTCGCGCCGGAGCTGGGCAATGTCTACAAGCGCCGCGGCCCCGACTTCATCAAGGGCTGGATGAAGGCGCAACCCACGCATGTCGAGGGCCGCCGCCAGATGCCGCAGTTCAACCTCAGCGACGAGCAGCTCGACCACCTGGTCGAGTTCCTGAAGTGGACCAGCGAGGTGAACACTGAACAGTGGCCGCCGAACATCGAGGGGTGAGACCAGTCATGAGCACACACATTCTCAAGTACGAGAGCCAGCGCGTCGCGAAGCTGTACTTCATCGCCGCGATGGGCCTCTTCGCCGGACAGATCCTGTTCGGCATCGGACTCGGCCTGCAGTACCTGCTGGGCGACTTCCTGTTTCCCTACATCCCGTTCAACATCGCGCGGATGGTCCACACGAATCTGCTGATCGTGTGGCTGCTGTTCGGCTTCATGGGCGCGGCCTACTACCTCATTCCCGAGGAGGCCGAGACCGAGCTGCACAGCCCCAGGCTGGCCATTGCGCTGTTCTGGATCTTCCTGGTGGCTGGCGCGCTGACCATCGTCGGCTACCTGACGGTGCCCTATGCCAAGCTGGCGGAGCTGACCGGCAACGAGCTGCTGCAGACCATGGGACGCGAGTTCCTCGAGCAGCCGCTGCCGACCAAGCTGGGCATCGTGGTGGTGGCGCTGGGCTTCCTCTACAACATCAGCATGACGGTGCTCAAGGGCCGCAAGACGGCGATCAGCCTGGTGCTGCTGATGGGCCTGTGGGGGCTGGCGCTGATGTTCCTGTTCAGCTTCGTCAACCCGCACAACCTGGTGCGCGACAAGATGTACTGGTGGTTCGTCGTCCACCTGTGGGTGGAGGGCGTGTGGGAGCTGATCCTGGGCGCGCTGCTGGCCTTCGTGCTGGTCAAGACCACCGGCGTCGACCGCGAGGTGATCGACAAGTGGCTGTACGTGATCATCGCCTTCGCGCTGATGACCGGCATCCTGGGCACCGGCCACCACTTCTACTTCATCGGCCTGCCGGGCTACTGGCAGTGGATCGGCAGCGTGTTCAGCGCGATGGAGCCGATCCCCTTCTTCATGATGACGGTGTTCGCCTTCAACATGGTGCAGCGGCGCCGGCGTGAACACCCCAACCAGGCGGCGATCCTGTGGGCCGTGGGCACCTCGGTGCTGGGCTTCCTGGGCGCCGGTCTGTGGGGCTTCATCCACACGCTCAGCCCGGTCAACTACTACACCCATGGCACGCAGATCACCGCGGCCCACGGTCACCTGGCCTTCTACGGCGCCTACGTGCTGGTGGTGATCACCTTGATCAGCTACGCCATGCCCACGCTGCGCGGCCGCCTGGCCAACAGCGCCCGGGCGCAGAACGTGGAGATGTGGAGCTTCTGGATCATGACCATCGGCATGGCGACGATGGTGCTGGCGCTGACCGGCGCCGGCATCCTGCAGGTCTGGCTGCAGCGCATGCCCACCGAGGGCGCGATGGGCTTCATGGCCACCCAGGACCAGCTGCGCTTCTTCTACTGGATCCGCATCGTGGGCGGCGTGACCTTCCTGATCGGCCAGTTCGCCTACTTCGCCAGTTTCTTCATCGGTGGCGAGCACGTGCTGAGCGAGGACCAGGCGCCCAGCCTCGGCGGTGGCGGCATCCTGCGCCGCGCCCCGGCCCGCCAGCGGATGGACTGACATGGACCATGCCGAACAGCAGCACCTCGCCGGGCTGCCCTTCTATGCGCCGCAAGGCGGCGAGGTGGCCTTGTTCACCCACGCCTGGCGCCAGCGCATGCCGGTGCTGATCAAGGGCCCCACCGGCTGCGGCAAGACCCGCTTCGTCGAGCACATGGCCGCCCGCCTGGGCCGGCCGCTGGTGACGGTGAGCTGCCACGATGACCTGGGCGCGGCCGACCTGGTGGGCCGCCACCTGATCGGCCCGCAGGGCACCGAGTGGCACGACGGCCCGCTGGCCCGCGCGGTGCGCAGCGGCGCGATCTGCTACCTCGACGAGGTGGTGGAAGCGCGCAAGGACACCACCGTGGTGCTGCACCCGCTGGCCGACGACCGACGCCAGTTGCCGATCGAGCGCACCGGTGAGCAGCTGCAGGCGCCGCCCGGCTTCATGCTGGTCATCAGCTACAACCCGGGCTACCAGAACCTGCTCAAGAGCCTCAAGCCCAGCACGCGCCAGCGTTTCGTGGCCCTGGACTTCGGCTACCCGGACGCGGCCACCGAGCGCGCCATCGTGCAGGCCGAGGCGGGCGTCGATGCCGGCGTGGCCGCCCAGCTGGTGCACCTGGCGCAGGGCCTGCGCCGCCTGACCGGCCACGACCTGGAGGAGACCGCATCCACCCGCCTGCTGGTGATGGCCGCGCGGCTGGCCGCCGATGGCCTGCCGCTGCGGGCGGCCTGCCGTGCCGCGATTGTCGATGCGCTGACCGACGACGCCGACACCGCGGCGGCGCTGGCCGAGGTGGTCGACGCCAGTCTCTGAACCCTTTTCCGCGACAGTGGCCTTTCCTGGGTGCGGCCCGCTCTCCTTCTTCGTTGCGTGACCCCATGCCGCCCCGCCACCGTCGCCTTTTCCAACTCGCGTTCTTTGCGCTGTTCCTGATCGCGCCGGCCCTGGACTGGCTGCGCTGGGACCTGCATGAGGCGCAGCTGTGGTTCCTGGGGCAGCGCTGGACGCTGGGCATCGACGACTTCCGGGCCGGGCGCATCGACGCCACCCAGGCGGCACTGGGCATCCTGCTCAAGGGCTTTCTGCCGGGGATGCTGGCCGTGGCCGCCTTCCTGGCCGTGGCCTGGCGCTGGGGCCGGGTGTACTGCGGCTGGCTGTGTCCGCACTTCTCGATCGTCGAGCTGCTCAATGCCACGCTGCACCGCGCCTGTGCCAAGTGGAGCCTGTGGGACCGCTCGGCCACGCCGCGCGATGACCGGCCGGCGGATGCACGCTGGTGGCCGGTGTTCTTCGGGCTCAGCGCCCTGTTCGGCGCGCTGTGGGCGATCACGCTGCTGAGCTACCTGCTGCCGCCCGCCGAAGTCTGGGGCGGTCTCGTGCACGGCACGCTGACGCCCAACCAGGCGCGTTTCCTGGCCATCGGCACGGCGGTGTTCAGCGCCGAGTTCGTGCTGGCGCGCCACCTGTTCTGCCGCTTCGGCTGTGCGGTGGGCCTGTTCCAGAGCCTGGTCTGGATGGCCAACCCCAAGGGCATGGTGGTGGCCTTTGACCGCGCGAAGGCGCGCGACTGCCAGGGTTGCGCGACGCAGCGCTTCGGCCAGGGCGCCGCCTGTGACCGCGGCTGCCCGATGCGCCTGCACCCGCGCGACATCAAGCGCCGCATGTTCAGCTGCGTGCAGTGCGGCCAGTGCCTGCAGGCCTGCGACGAGTCGCAATCGGCGCGCGGTCGCGCGCCGGTGCTGGAGTGGCGCATCGGTGCCGATGCGGTGCGCGAAACCCTGCGCCAGCGGCGCGAAGACCGGGGAGGCTGAGGTGGAAGAGTGGATCGGTCGGCAGTGGCATCGCCTGGTCACCCAGGCCGCCTCGCGCGAGCATGCGGCAGCCGCGGTCACGCTGGACGAGGTGCAGCGCACGCTGGCGCTGCTGTTCCGTGCCGGCGGCGGTGACAGCGCCGTGCGCCTGGCGCCGGTGGGCGAGCGTGCCGTGGGCGGCCCGCGTGACTGGCTGCAGCGCCTGGCCGGCAGCGGCCAGCGCGCCGCGCTGGGTCAGCTCAGCGAGCAGGTGCTGGCCCTGCCGCCGCGCCTGGCGGTGTTCGCCGAGCGTTCCCTGAACCGTGATCTCTACATCTGGCTCGCGGCCCTGGCGGCGCACGACGCGCCCAGTGGCGACTGGCTGGTGGGCCAGACCCGCGCCAGCGCGGCCGCGCTGCAGCAATGGCCCGGCCTGCGCCAGCGCCACGCACGCCTGCTGGCGGCGCACCTGGCCCAGCGCCCGGCGCCCGGCACGCTGCGTGGCGACGCGGCCCGCGCCGAGCGCCTGGTGCAGCAGACCCTGCGCGGCCAGCCGGTGCCGCTGGACACCGGCATCGGTCCGGCCGACGTGGCGCCGGTGTGGCTGTGGCTGGAGGCGGGCGCCGCACCGGCGGCCGCGGCGTCCGGCCGCCGCGACCCCAGCGGTGACACCCCCGCCGCCCTTGACACCGTCAGTGACCGCACCCGCCGCCGCGCCGAGCGGGTGGCCCACGACACCCCGCGCGCGCCGCTGATGATGTTCTTCCGCGCCGAGTCCATCCTCAGCTGGGGCGAGTTCGTGCGCGTGAACCGCGCCACCGATGACGACGACCACCCCGACGCACTGCAGGCCGCCAACGACATGGAGCGCCTGGCCATCGCCCCCGATGGCCAGCGCAGCGCCTCGCGGGTGCGCTTCGACCTGGACCTGCCCAGCGCCGCGGTGGACGACCAGCCGCTGGGCGCGCCCGAGCGCCTGCCCGAGTGGGACTGGAAGCGCCAGCGCCTGCTGACCGACCACTGCGCGGTGCAGCGGGTGGTGGCGCCGGCGCCGGCCGCCTTCGTGCCCACGCCTGAGCTGCGCCGCACCGCGCGCCAGGTGCGCCGTCGGCTGGAGCTGCTGCGCGCGGCCCCTGAGCGCCAGCGCGGCGAGGCCGAGGGCGATGAGATCGACCTCGACGCCTGGGTGCGCCACCGCATCGATGCCGCCACGGGGGCGGTCAGCGGCGAGCCACGGGTGTTCCAGCGCGCGCGGCGCAGCGGCCGCAGCCTGGCCACGCTGCTGCTGGCCGACCTGTCGCTGTCCACCGACGCCCATGTCTGGCTGGGCGGCGGCGACAAGCAGCGCAGCGCCCGCGTGATCGATGTGATCCGCGACGCGCTGTATGTGTTCGGCGAGGCCTTGCAGGCCAGTGGCGATGCCTTCGAGATGCTGGGCTTCTCGTCGGTGCGCCGCCAGCAGGTGCGCATCCAGCACCTCAAGGGCTTTGACGAGCGCTGGGCCGCGCCGGCGCAGGCCCGCGTGGGCGCGATCAAGCCCGGCTACTACACCCGCATGGGCGCCGCGATCCGCCATGCCAGCGCGCGCCTGGCCGCGCGCCCCGAGCGCCAGCGCCTGCTGCTGCTGCTCACCGACGGCAAGCCCAACGACCTGGACCACTACGAGGGCCGCTGGGGCCTGGAGGACACGCGCCACGCGGTGCATGAGGCGCGCGCGCTGGGCCTGACCCCGTTTGCCGTGACGATCGACGAGCAGGCCCACGACTACCTGCCGATGCTCTTCGGCGAGCACGGCTGGGCCCTGGTGCACCGGCCGCAGGAGCTGGTGCAGCGGCTGGCGGCGGTGCAGGCGCGGCTGGCTGGCACTTGATGCGAGTCAAGACATGAGCGGCAGCGACCCACCACAATGGCGCCTCGGCGCAGGGCCGCAGGAGACTCCGATGGAAGGGCGCCACTTCGATATTCCCCGCTACCTGGCGGTGCTGCCGCTGTTCCAGGAGATGACGCCGCCCGAGCTGCAGCGCCTGGCCGAAGGCTGCCGGCTGCGCCGCTTCGCGCGCGGTGAGGACGTGTTCCGCCTGGGCGAGCCCTGCGAGGAACTGCATGTCACCGTGATGGGCCAGGTCAAGCTGTTCGCGCTGTCGCCGGCCGGGCAGGAAAAGGTGATCGAGCTGGTCGGCCCCGGCAACAGCTTTGCCGAAGCGCTGATGTTCACCGGCAAGCCCTACATCATCAACGCCCAGGCCCTGAACGACACGCTGCTGCTGTCGGTGGGCAAGGCCGCGGTGCTGCGCGAGATCGAGAACGACCCGCGCTTTGCGCTGCGCATGCTGGCCGGCATCTCGCGCCGGCTGCATGGCCTGGTCCACGACGTGCAAGCCTATGCGCTGCACAGCGGCATGCAGCGCGTCATCGGCTACCTGCTGCGCGACCTGCCCGACCACGCCGAGGACGCTGCCGGCATGACGCTGGCCGACGCCGGTGGCACGCCGATGCCGCTGCCGCCGCGCGAGCACCGGGTGTCTCTGCCGGTCAGCAAGGCCACGATCGCCTCGCGTCTGTCGCTGACGCCCGAGTACTTCTCACGCGTGCTGCACGAACTGGCCGCGCAGGGCCTGATCACGATCGACAAGCGCGACATCCTGATCCCGGACCCGGCTCGCCTGGCGGGGCACCCGCTGCAGTGAGCGTGCGCTGATGGACCCACGCCGGCGCCTGTTCCTGCGCGGCACGCTGCCGCGCGGTGACGAGCCGCCCACGCCCCCCCGGCCGCCCTGGGCGCTGCGCCCCGATGCCGCCTTCACCGCGCGCTGCACCCGCTGCGGCGACTGCCTGCGCGCCTGCCCGCAGCAGGTGCTGATGGCGGGCGACGGCGGCTTTCCCGAGATCCGCTTCACGCAGCGCGGCTGCAGCCTGTGCGGCGACTGCCGCGCCGCCTGTCCCAGCGGCGCGCTGGACCGCAGCGCCGCCGAGCCCTTTGCCGAGCGGGTGCAGGTGGCCCCCCACTGCCTGGCCGAGCGCGGTGTGGAATGCCGCGTCTGCGCCGAGGCCTGCGACGCACGGGCCCTGCGCTTTCGGCCGCAGCCCGGTGGCGTCTGGCGGCTGCAGGTGGCGCTGGACCAGTGCAGCGGCTGCGGTGCGTGTGTCGCCCCCTGCCCGGTCGGGGCGATCACGCTGGCCCAGCCCGGTCCGCAGCGGGCCTGATGGACGCGGCCCGGCGGCCGTGGCATGGTGCCGGCATGAAGACCCTTTTCCTGACCGCCGCGCTGGCCACTCTGCTGGCCGTCTCTCCGCCCCCGGCCTCCGCCCAGGAGGTCGCCCGCTCGCCCCTGCTGGGCACCTGGTCGGTCGACCTGTCGCGGCTGCCCATTCCAGAGGCCATGCGCCCGCGCAGCGTCAGCATCCGCTTCGCCGAGGCCGGGCCGTCGCGCCTGGCGATGACGGTGGAGGTGGTCGACCCCGCCGGCCAGACCCTGCGCGCCGAGGGCGTGAACACGCTCGATGGTTCGGCGGCGCCGGTCAGCGGCAACCTCGAGGCCGACACCGCGGCCTTCACCCAGCCGGTGCCCGGCGTGCTGGTGCTGCAGCTCGCCCGCGGCGGTCAGCCCGCCTCGACCCGGGTCTACACCGTCTCCGCCGACGGCCAGGCCATGACCGAGACGGTGGCCTATTTCAACGACGCGGGCCAGCCGGCGCTGCGGGCCAATTTCTTCAGCCGGAAAGGCCGCTGAGCACGGCGGCACGGGCCGCCGCGGCTCCCCCTGCCGCGGCCGCGCCTTAGGGGTACAGCGGCTGGCGCCGTGTCCCTAGCATGGCTGGACTTCACACAGGAGAGCGGCCATGGGCAAGCGCAGCGTCAGCGTCAAGGTCAACACCCCCAAGGTCAGCAAGTACACCGTCAAGGGCGACACGCTGGCCGAGGTGCGCAAGAACCTGGACAGGCGCGAGGAATGGGGCCTGTACGACGCCACGCAGAACTTCAAGAGCGGTGGCAAGGTCGACAGTGAGGGCCAGGTCACCAGCGTCACGATCGAGCTGAACCCGGTGATCGAGCTGCCCACCTGGGCCGGCTACAGCAAGGCCACCAAGCCGCAGAAAGCCTCGTGGGATGCGATGCTGAAGAAGCTGTCCGCCCACGAGTACAAGCACCACGACATCCAGGTGGCCGGTGCGGCGGCGCTGAAGAAGGCGATCGAGTCGGCCAAGGAACTGGACGCCGACGCGCTGAACGCGCTGATCGAACAAGCCCAGACCGACACCCAGAAGGCGCAGGACAGCTACGACCGCAGCAGCGGCCATGGCGCCAAGGAAGGCGTGGAGCTGGACGAGGACGCCTGACGGCGCCCCCGCCACCCGCTACCATCGCCCCATGACCAAGTTCCTGATCGCCGTGCTGGTGCTGCTGGGCGTGGCCCTGGCCACCAACCCGGGCGCCGACAGCCACCGCGCCAAGCTCAAGGCCGAGATCGCCGAGCGCAGCCAGATCGCCGGCGTGCTGGGCCTGGGCGGACTGGCGGCGCTGGTGTCGACCTACTACACGCTGGGCGTGGCCTCGTACACCACCATCAACGACAAGGTGGTGAGCTACGGCGCCTTCGGCCTGGTGGTGATTCCCGACCTGGGCAACGGCCGCTGAGGCTCAGCGCGCCGCGCTGTCGGCCCCGGCCGCAGCGCTGGCGGCGGTGTTCGCCGGCTTCACCGGCGCCGCGGGCGGCAGCTGCGCCGGCTCGTCCTTCGGCGCGCCGATGTTCTGCTCGATCGCCGGCAGCGTGTGGGCAATGCCCTTGTGGCAGTCGATGCAGGTCTGGCCGGCGTTGACCGCCTCCTGGTGGCGACGTGCCGAGCGCTGGTTCTGCTCGGCATAGTCCATGTACGCGAAGTTGTGGCAGTTGCGGCATTCCTGGCTGTCGTTGGCCTTCATGCGCGCCCATTCATGGCCGGCCAGTTCGGCCCGCTTGGCGTTGAACTTCTCGGGCGTGTCGATGCTGCCCAGGATCTTGTGCAGCACCTCGTTGCTCGCCTGGATCTTGCGCACGATCTTCGGGCCCCATTCCTTGGGCACATGGCAGTCGGGGCAGGTGGCGCGCACGCCGGTGCGGTTGTTGTAGTGGATGGTGTTGCGGTACTCGACGTAGACGTTCTCCTTCATCTCGTGGCAGGAGATGCAGAAGGCCTCGCGGTTGGTCCATTCCATCGCGGTGTTGAAGCCGCCCCAGAAGATCACGCCGCCCAGGAAGGCGATGGCCAGCAGGCCGAAGGTGGGGGTCTTGACGAAGGCCCAGCAGCGGGCGAGCAGGCCGGTCTTGGCGGTGGTGTCGGTCATGGCGTGTGCTCCCGCCTCACTGCATGCCACGGGCACGCTGGAAGGTGTTCTCCACCAGCGGCTTGGCGTCGGTCTGCGGCACGTGGCACTGGGTGCAGAAGTAGCGGCGCGGGCTGATGTTGTCCAGCTCCTGGCCGTCGCGGGTCTTAAAGTGCGTCACGCTCACCCGCGGCGCACCGCTGGACTTGGCCTTGCCGAAGGAGTGGCAGTCCATGCACTTGTTGAAGTTCTTGGTGATCTGGTAGCCGCTGATGGTGTGCGGGATCAGCGGCGGCTGCTGCATGAAGTCGCGGTCCGCGGGCGCGTGGTCACGCTCCTGCTTGATGGCCGTGGGGGCGTTGTCCTGGTTCAGCGGCGTGCCGCCGCGCAGGCCCTGCAGCTTGACCGGGCCGGTGGGCGCGGGCGCGTCGGCGGCACTGGCCAGGTCGGCGCCCATCCATACGAGCCCGGCGGCCAGCAGCAACTTGGCAAAGGTGTTGATCAGCGTGCTCATCAGGATCTCCGGGTGTCGAATCGGTGGGTCAGGGTGAAGACGTCGGGGCCGCAGACATCGATGCAGCGGCCGCAGTGGGTGCAGGCGGCGTCCAGGATCACGGGCGAGGCGCCGCCCTTGCCCTTCAGCGCGATCGGGATGACCTGCGGCTCCGGGCAGACGGCGTAGCAGTCGGCGCAGTCGTTGCAGCGGCTGCTGTGGCGGGCCGACACGCGCAGCAGCGAGGCCTGGCCGATCAGCGCGTACAGCGCGCCTTGCGGACAGACATGGCCGCACCAGCCGCGCGGTGCCACCAGCAGGTCGAACAGAAACACCGCGGCGGTGATGCCCCAGGCGATGCCACCGCCAAAGACCAGCGCACGCTGCGTCATGCTGACCGGGTTCACGGCCTCCCAGGCCGGCAGGCCGGCCAGCGCGCTGGCCAGCAGCACCGCGCCCAGCAGCCAGTGGCGCAGCGCGCCGCGCGGCGCACGGCCGGTGCCGATGTGCAGGCGACGGCGCAGCCAGGCGGCGGTGTCGGTGACCACGCCCACCGGGCAGACCCAGGCGCAGAACGTGCGGCCACCCACCAGCGCGTAGAAGGCGATGACGATGCCGGCACCCACCAGGGCTGAGAGCTCAGGCACATGGCGGCTGGCCAGTGTCTGGGCCAGCACGAAGGGGTCGGTCAGCGGCAGCACGCCCAGCGTCAGGCTGCTGGACAGGTTGCCCTTGACGATCCACACGCCCAGCCACGGCCCGGCCAGGAACAGCGCCAGCAGCGCCAGCTGGGTCAGCCGGCGCAGCAGCCACCAGCGGTGCGCGGCCAGCCAGCCCTTGTCCTGCACGGCGGCGGCACCAGGGCGCTGCACCGTGGCGGCACGCTTCAGACCGAAGCTGCGCGATTCGGCGGGTGACAGCGGCGCGCTGCTCACTTTGCGGCCTCCGAGGCGCCGGCGTAGGGCGCTGCGCCTGAGCGCAAGGGGTTCAGGTCACCGGGCACCGGGTGCTCGGGCAGGCGCTGCACCGGTGCATCGAACTGCGGCCGGCCGGCGCGGTTGGCGGCATCCCACCCTTTGCGGTAGTGGTGGCCCAGCTCCCCGCGGGCCAGCTGGGTGGGCAGCACCTTGATCGCGGCCTGCTCCAGCACGCAGCTCTTCTCGCACTTGCCGCAGCCGGTGCACTGCGCGGCATTCACCGTGGGCAGCAGCATCGCGTGGCGGTCGGAGCGCGGGTTGCTGACCTTGACCAGTGAGATCGCCTGATCGATCAGCGGGCACACGCGGTAGCAGACATCGCAGCGCAGGCCCAGGAAGTTCAGGCAGTTCTCCTGGTCGATCAGCACCGCGGTGCCCATGCGGGCCTGGGCGATGTCGGTGAGCTGCGGGTCCAGCGCGCCGGTGGGGCAGGCCTTGACGCAGGGCACGGCCTCGCACATCTCGCAGGGGATCTCGCGGGCGACGAAGTAGGGCGTGCCGATCGCCACATCAGCGGCCATGCCGGCGCCCCATTGGCTGAGCTTGAGGTTCTGGGGTGGACAGTCGCGCACGCACAGGCCGCAGCGCACGCAGGCGGCCAGGAAGCGCGCGTCATCCAGCGCGCCGGGCGGGCGCAGCGCCTGGGCCGGTCGTGCCAGCGCCGGGCGGCCGGCCAGGGCCGCGCCGCCGGCGATCAGGCCGGCGGTGGCGGCGCTCGCGGCGCCCTGCATCAGTTCACGACGTTGCATGTCAGCCCCTCGCCCGGCGGGTACGCCGGTCGATCTCCCGGGGGGATCGCGCCCGCCTTGGGGCGGCCCGGCGCCGGGCGCGCGAAAACGCTTCGATTCGCATCAGCTCAGGCCTCAGGCGCGGACCACCTTGACGGCGCACTTCTTGAAGTCGGTCTCCTTGGAGATCGGGCAGGTGGCGTCCAGCGTCAGCTTGTTGACCAGCCGGCCTTCGTCGAAGAAGGGCACGAAGACCAGGCCGCGCGGCACCTTGTTGCGGCCCTTGGTCTCGACCGCCAGCGTGATCTCGCCGCGGCGCGAGGCCAGCTTGACCTGCATGCCGCGCTGGATGCCGCGCGCCTGCGCGTCATCGGGGTGCATGAAGACCACGGCCTCGGGCACGGCGCGGTGCAGCTCCGCCACACGGCGCGTCATGCTGCCGGTGTGCCAGTGCTCCAGCACGCGGCCGGTGCACAGCCACAGGTCGAACTCCTTGTCGGGCGATTCGGCCGCGGGCTGGTAGGGCAGGGCGAAGATGTTGGCCTTGCCGTCCTTGTGGCCGTAGAACCTGAGGCCCTCGCCGGCCTTGACGTAGGGGTCATAGCCCTCGCGGAAGCGCCACAGCGTTTCCTTGCCGTCCACCACGGGCCAGCGCAGGCCGCGGGCCTCGTGGTAGGTGTCGAAGCTGGCCAGGTCGTGGCCGTGGCCGCGGCCGAATTCGGCGTATTCCTCGAACAGGCCCTTCTGCACATAGAAGCCGAAGGCCTCGGACTCGGCGTTCTTGTAGCCCTGGATGTACTTTCCGTTGACCTTGCCCAGGTCGGCCACAGGGTACTTGTTGACCTTGCCGTTCCTGTAGAGCACGTCGAACAGCGTCTTGCCCTTGACCGAGGGCATCTTGGCGATCAGCTCGGCCGGCCAGACCTCTTCCACCTTGAAGCGCTTGGCGAACTCCATCATCTGCCACAGGTCGGAGCGGGCCTGGCCGGGTGCGGCCACCTGCTGGCGCCAGAACTGGGTGCGTCGCTCGGCATTGCCGAAGGCGCCTTCCTTTTCCACCCACATGGCCGAGGGCAGCACCAGATCAGCCGCCATCGCGCTGACGGTGGGGTAGGGGTCGCTGACCACCACGAAGGCCTTGGGGTTGCGCCAGCCCGGCAGGATCTCGCCGTTGATGTTCGGACCCGCCTGCATGTTGTTGGTGGTGCTGGTCCAGTAGCAGCGGATCTTGCCGTCCTTCAGGGCGCGGCTTTGCGCCACGGCGTGCAGGCCGATCTTGTCGGGGATGGTGCCCTCGGGCAGGCCCCAGATCTCCTCGGTGTGGTGGCGGTGCTCGGGGTTGGTGACCACCATGTCGGCCGGCAGGCGGTGGGCGAAGGTGCCCACCTCGCGGGCGGTGCCGCAGGCGCTGGGCTGGCCGGTCAGGCTGAACGGCCCGGAGCCCGGCGTGCTGATCTTGCCGGTCAGCAGGTGGATGTTGTAGACGAGGTTGTTGGCCCAGGTGCCGCGGGTGTGCTGGTTGAAGCCCATGGTCCAGAACGAGACCACCTTGGTCTTCGGGTCGGCGTAGAGCTTGGCCAGGTCCTCCAACTGCTTGACGGGCACACCGGACAGCGCGCTGACCTTCTCGGCGGTGTACTCGCTGACGAACCTGGCGTACTCGTCAAAGCTGATCGGCGTGGCGTCGTTCGGGTTGCCCTTGGGCTTGCCGTCGGCGCCGGGGTAGCCATTGCTGGTGGCGTCCTTCTCCAGCGCGTGCACCGGACGCAGGCCGTAGCCGATGTCGGTGGCGCCCTGCTTGAAGTTGATGTTCTTCTTCACGAACTCGGTGTTCACCTTCTTGTTCGTGATGATGTAGTGGGCAATGAAGTTCAGGATGGCCAGGTCGGTCTGCGGCACGAAGACCATGCCGCTGTCGGCCAGGTCGAAGCTGCGGTGCTCGAAGGTGGACAGCACGGCCACCTTGACGTGCGGCGCCGACAGCCGCCGGTCGGTGATGCGGCTCCACAGGATGGGGTGCATCTCGGCCATGTTGCTGCCCCACAGCACGAAGGCGTCGGCCTGCTCGATGTCGTCGTAGCAGCCCATCGGCTCGTCGATGCCGAAGGTGCGCATGAAGCCGGTGACGGCGCTGGCCATGCAGTGGCGCGCGTTGGGGTCGAGGTTGTTGGTGCGCAGGCCGGCCTTCATCAGCTTGGCGGCGGCGTAGCCTTCCCAGATCGTCCACTGGCCGGAGCCGAACATGGCCACCGCGTTCGGGCCCTCGGCCTTGATGGCCTCCTTCCACTTGGCGGCCATCACGTCGAAGGCTTCGTCCCAGCTGATGGGCGTGAACTCGCCGTCCTTGTCGTAGACGCCGTTCTTCTTGCGCAGCAGCGGCGTCTGCAGCCGGTCCTTGCCGTACATGATCTTGGACAGGAAGTAGCCCTTGATGCAGTTCAGGCCGCGGTTGACGGGCGCTTCCGGGTCACCCTGGGTGGCCACCACGCGGCCGTCCTGCACACCCACCATCACCGAGCAGCCGGTGCCGCAGAAACGGCAGGGCGCCTTGTCCCAGCGCACGCCGGTGGCGGCGGCGGCCTTGTCGGCGGCGGGGGCGGCCTCGGCGACGATGGGGATGCCGGCGGCGGCAGCGCTGGCGGCGAGGGCCTGGGCCTTCAGGAAGTCACGGCGGTTGGCTTGCATGGTGGGGTCTCCTGCCCGGGCTGCGCGCGGGGCGCGGCGGGCATCTGGGAAAGGGATCAGGGGTTCAGGGTCGAGGCTAGGGAACAAGCCTCGGGCTGTCCTTGAACCGGTTCAAGTCGGGGTGCGACGGGCGGGCGCCAGGCTGTCGCGCCAGGCGCGGTAGTCGATGGCGTCGCTGCCTTCGGGGGGTGGCGCATCGGGGCCGGAATACTCGTAGACCAGCGAGGTGCCCATCACGTCGGGCCACTGCGCCACCTGGGCCAGCGTGGCGGCGGCGCTGACGGGTTGGCCGTCCAGCATCGCGTCCTCGATCACCGCCACCAGGCGGCCGTCTCCGGGGTTGAGCGCCAGGTCCACGCCGGGCAGCGCCGACAAGCGCTGTGCCACGGGGGCGGCGTGCTCGGGACGGGTGCGCACCACCGTGCCCAGGATGCTCATGGGTGTCTCCTCGGTCTCCAGACTCTGAGGCGTGACTGTGCCGGCTGGAGGCCGAGCCTGCCTTGATATCCATCAATAAGCTACATATGCCATATAGCTTTCAGGCGGGCGGCGGCAGCGCGGGTCAATGCGAGGTGCCTTCGCTGCGGCTGATCTTGTTCCACACGTTGTACTTGCCCACCGGCTTGCTCATTGGCAGCCGCTTGACCTCTTTCAGCGTGGCCGCGTCGTAGACGATCAGCGCGCCATCCATCTCCCACAGGCTGGCCAGCGCGTAGCGGCCGTCCCTGGTGAACTCGATGTGGGCCAGCGTGCGGCCGGGCTCGCGTACCGTGGCCACCGGCTGCAGTGTGGCCTTGTCGATCAGCGTGAGCGTGTCCCTGGCGGTGGGGCTCATCATCGAATCGGTCCACGCGTAGCGGCTGGACTCGTGGCTGCGCATGAAGAAGCCCGGGCCGGGCGTGGCGATCGTGGCCACCGGCTTCCAGGTGGCCATGTCGATCACGTCCACCCCGCTGCCCTTCAGGTTGGGGCTGGCCAGCACGGTGGTGTCCTTCCAGGCCCAGGTGATGCCCGAGCCCAGGTGCGGCATGCCGGCCAGCGGCAGATCGGCCACCTTGCGGCGGATGTCCAGGTTCACCACCTGCGCGGTGGCGGCACCGGTCGCGGTCTTCGGCCGCGTGGCGCCCAGCACATGGCGGTAGCGCTGGTCGAAGAAGAAGTCGTCCAGCGGCTCGTCCAGCGGGGTGCGGCGCACGCCCAGGAAGCCGGGCCTGGCGATGGCCTCGCCCATCTTGTAGTCGTGGACCAGGCCGTCGTAGATGGGCGCGGCCTGCGGGTCGTAGGAGATCTCCCACAGCTCGGGCAGGTCCTTCAGCGCGACGATGAAGCTGCGCCGCGGCGCCGCGTCATACACCGCCGAGACGCGGCTGGCCGTCTGGCCGTCCAGCGTGGTGGCCTCGAAGCTGCGCACCAGGTTCAGCTGCGCGTCGAACAGCGCCAGCGTGCGCGGCAGGTAGTTGGCCGCCATCACGTAGCGGCCATCGCCACTGACGGCGAGGTTGCGCATGTTCAGGCCGGCGCGCACCTCGGCCACCACCGTCAGGTTCCACAGGTCATATTTGGTGATCCAGCCATCGCGCGAGCCGAAGAACACATAGCGCCCGTCGGGCGTGAACTTCGGCCCGCCGTGCAGCGCATAGCGGCTGGCAAAGCGGTGGATCACCTCGAAACGGTCGCCATCGACCAGCGACACATGGTGGTCGCCGCCCTCCACCACCACGAACAGGTTCATCGGATCGGCCTGCCACAGCGGCCGCGCCGGCAGCGCGTCGGCCCTGTCCAGCGCCACGCGGGAGGCGCGGATGTCGACTTCAGTCCAGCGGGGCGCGGGCAACACCGGCTGGTAGATCCAGCTGGCGAGCGCCGTGATCTCATCGGCCGTGAGCTGGGCCCCGAAGGCCGGCATCTGCGTGGCGGCGCGCCCCTGGGCGATGGTGCGCTGCGCGTCGGCCGGGCGCAGGCGCTCGAGGCTGTCGGGCAGCAGGGCCGGCCCCATGCCACCGGTGCGCTGGTCGCCGTGGCAACTGGCGCAGTGCTGACGAAACAACGCAGGGGCGTCGGGCAGGGCCTGGGCCAGCGCCCAGGGTGCCAGCAGCGCGCCAATCAGGGCCAGGCCAAGCCGGGCCAGCAGTGTCGAAGGGCTCATGCCGCGGACTCTAGGCACCACCGACGCGACTGGCCTTGAACCGGTTCAGGTTCTGAGTCGATCTGCCAGCCCTGCGGCAGCCCCAGGGCCGCCCTTGGCAAATGCAGGCCAGGACTGCAGAATGGTTTGTAACAGGCGCCGGTTTTCGCGTCGAATTTAATACTGGATAAATATCCAGTCAAACCAGGGAAAAAGACAGATGCGACAGGCACTTGCGACTGCCAGCGGCGGCCATCTTAGGGCGCAGTGGTCCAATAGTGGCGCAGGCTGTTGATCCCCAAAACACGTTAGGCCGCATAGCCGACATCCAATGCCTACCTACGCTGCGCCCGGATCTCCCGAGAAGAAGCTGGAATCGCGCAATGCTCAGAAGGTGATGCGCCTCCTCTCGAACAAGCTCAAGTCGCTCGGCTTTCAGCGCACAAAGACGAGCTTCTTCACTCGCCACAAGACGCTTGTGATCGAATTCGTTCACATTCACAAGTACTCGTTCGAACCATCATTCAGAGTGCACTTCGGGATTCGCGTTAGAACCGATACCTTCCCCGCAGCCCACTTGAACGGACCGTCGTCCGACGCGATCGAAGATCCGCAGATCCCAAATCGAAGGCTGTACAACTTCTCCTTCGACCCAAATGATGCAAGCTTGGAAGCTTGCGCAGAAAGCATGTACCAGTGCGCCCTTGCAGAAGGCGCATCTTGGTTCGCCTCGATGGAGAAGCTCGAGCTTCTTCTTTCGCCGGCATCGCCGCTCACTCCAGAGGCTCGCGCGGCGTTGCAGCGTGAAGTGGATAGTTCATCCATGGTTCAGGTTTCCGATGAAACGCGACAGGTGCTGAATGCGGCCTAACCCTTCGCTGGAACCGACGCTCACCGTCATGGCACTTGGCCCGCTTCCCGGCTTAGGTCATCATCCGTCCAGCGGGCCAAGCGCCATGCCGGTGTGCGCGGCTCAGCTCGAACGTTAGGCGTCATGAACAACCCGTCTCCGCCGCGCCTCGAATCCGCAATTCGATTGGCCTTAGCGCCACTTCTTCGGGCTGAAGGCTTCGTAGGCTCGGGGCGCCGCTTCCACCAGTGCGTGGGCCCGTGGATTCAGATCATCACCGTGCAAGGGTCAAGATACGGTGGGTCCTTCGCTGTGAATCTGGGAATTCACTTCGCCTCGGCACCTGACCTCGCTGGGAATCCGCCCGACCCGAAGAAGATGAGCGAAGCGCACTGCGAGTTTCGGCGCCGCCTCTCAGACTCAAACGCAGACAGGTGGTGGAAGCATGAACCGGATCACGCATCCATGCTCACCGCCGTTGAATCAGCGGCATCCGTGTACGCACACTTTGGGCGCCGCTACTTTGAGCTCGCATGCGCGGACCTGAACGCAATCACACCTGAGGCACTCTCGTCCGGTACCTACGACCTGCAAGGTTTTGGAACTACCAAAGTCCGACTTGGCTTAGCCCTCGCCAGGATCAGAAAGCTGCAAGGAAGATCGGATGAGTCCCGCGAATTTGCCCAGTATGCAGTTCAGCACGTAGGCTCGGCTACCGCGCTCGAGTCGGAACTACGTGTGCTCGCAGCGACATGACGCCTAACCCTTCGCTGGAACCGACGCTCACCGTCATGGCACTTGGCCCGCTTCCCGGCTTAGGTCATCATCCGTCCAGCGGGCCAAGCGCCATGCCGGTGTGCGCGGCTCAGCTCGAACGTTAGGCCGCATAGACGACCCGCGATGCATTCCAACGCACCTTTTCAAGCCGCATTGGCGGAACTGCGAA
>NZ_JAGQDD010000030.1:0-42688 GCF_018069845.1 Ideonella alba | reverse complement strand
CTCTTCGTCCATCAACGTACTCATGATGTCGTCCTTTCGACATTAACACCTGAGCAGGTTCTCACTGGGTCGATACACGACGGCGCGCCGGTCCGCGTCTACAACCTCGCCAAGACCATCACCGACTGCTTCAAGCTGCGCAGCAAGGTGGGCCTCGACGTGGCGCTCGAAGCCCTTCGCGAGGCCTGGCAGCAGCGAAAAGTGACGATGGATGACCTGTGGCGCTACGCCAAGGTCAACCGCATGACCAACGTGATGCGCCCCTACCTCGAGGCGCTGACCGGATGAGCGCCGACCGCTCGGCTTCGGTGCTCGCTCGCCTGCTGAATCGGTCGCGCAGCACGGGCGAAAACTACAACCTCCTGCTCTTGCGGCTTGCGGTCGAGCGGCTGCTGTAGCTGAAATCGCGCCGCAAGTAGGCCGAGATCAGTTCGTAGAACTGAACTTCCTCTTCGGCAGGCGAGAACGGGTTGGTGAGCGCGTGGCGCTGGGTGTACGGCACGTACTCCAGCACGTCGCGCCGCAGGGTGCGCTTGATGAAGGGCTGCAGTCCGCGACGCAGCGAATGGATGTCGCCGTCGATGCTGCTGTACTGTGAACGGAAGCTGCGCTCGTCACCGAAGATTTCTTCGTCAATGAGCGAGGTCAGGCCGTACAGCTCCATCAGGGAGTTCTGCAGGGGCGTGGCCGTCAACAGCAGCTTCTTGCGCCCAGCCAAGGCGCGCTTCAGGGCCTGCCCAGTTTCATGGCTCTTGCGGTGGGCGTTGCGCAGCTTGTGCGCTTCATCGATGACGACCAGGTCCCAAGGTACGGCGCCGAGCTGGGCCTCCATTCGGGCTGCGAAGTGGATGGACATGATGCTGATGACATCGCGGTCCAGCGGGTCGTAGGTACCGCCTTCACGCAGCAGGTGCCAGGTGCGCGCGTCCAGTACCTCGGACGGCAGGTTGAACTTGTCGGCCAGCTCTTGCGCCCACTGCTTGCGCAGCGATGCGGGGCAGAACACCAGCAGGCGGCGACGGCGCTCGGCCCAGAGTTGGCACAGCACCAGCGCGGCTTCGATCGTCTTGCCCAGGCCGACCTCGTCGGCCAGCACCACGCCCTTGCTGAGGGGGTTGTTGAGAGCAAAGAGAGCGGCATCGATCTGATGCGGGTTCAGGTCAACACTGGCATCGAACAGCGACTGCGCCAGGCGGTCTTCCTCTGAAGCCGCACGACGACGTGTGAGCTCCCATGCAAAGTACTTGGCGTGGTGTGCCGTGGTGCCCGCTGCTTCAACTGCGCCTTTGACTCCGCCTGACATGTTTTCTCCCTGTCTCGAATTGACCCTGAGAGCGCCACCGTCCCGGCGCATCTGTACGAGTCACAGTCATTTCTTCAATGCTGTTGGCTTCACAATGAGCGCAGCAGCAAGCTCGCGAAGACCGTTCCTTTTTCAAGCGCGATCTGCCTCAAGCATGCAGGTGCCAATTGTCCAGGTGCCAGTCAGTTGCCATCCCTTCCTGCCACCACCCGGGCGCGAGCGCGCACGATTACTACAACCCGGCGTGACGTCGAGTATGCAAGGAAACCACTTCGACTCGACCGGTTACAGCGAGGGCGAGAAAGAAGGCGCGAGTGCATTGATCTTGTCTATGTTCTGATTGAACTGGGGGTCATCAGTTCGCAATGAGTCGGGCAGGATTACCCCGTGGAGTTGCGATCTCAGATCATCCCATCGCCTTAGCAGAACCTGCCAGTTGTACTCGTCGTAGGTGCCCTGAAAAACGAGGGGCCAAACGCGGATGCGGGGCCACTTCTCAGGCGCCCACCCTTCACGCTGCGCTCGATGGAGCATCTGCTCCCAATGGCTGCCCACGCGGTCCACCCGTCCGATCTGCTGCTCGACAACGCCCGGATTCCACTCTGGGTGGAGCAGCAGCACGGTACGACAGGCGCGATGCAGGTTGAGGCCTTCACGGCCGACAATGGACTGTGCCACCAGCACCCTAGGGAAGCTGTGTGCGCGGTTGAAGGCCAGTTGCAGTAGGCGCCGAGTAGGCTGCGACGTGCTGCCACGCATCAATCGCGCAAAACTGCCGGTGGGCGCGTCGTACTCATCGTGCAGGCGCTGGAGAATGTTGGCCCACAAGTCCCCCACCTCGGCATCGTCAAGGCTGCCGTCACGGTTCCTGTCACCTTCGTCTCGGTCGCACAGGGCATTGATCAGGTCTTCGAATCCTTGAGCCCAAGCGAGATCGCTGCAGGTTTCGGCGCCGGGCCCCAGGTGTTCGTGCAGGGCCGCAGCCAAGGTAGAACGGCTGAGCTGCGGATCACGCTCCATGGCCTGCTGAAGGGCCCGCAGCCGGGGGTTGGGCGGCAGTTGAGCCAGGCCGAGAGACAGGCGGCGAGCAAGTCCATCGCGTAGACGTTCACGTGTGTTTTCGAGAGCCTTGTACTGCTCGCCCAGCCGCGCCTGCAACGCCTCGCGGTGGAAGGCGCCAGGGCGGCCCAGATCTCGATGGGCCAGTTGAACTGCGTGCCAATCCTCGTCGTCAAGAGTGGACTGCGCCCAGGGACGGCGCTGGTCCAAGTGTCGCAGCAGCGCGCGTGCGTTGAGCATGCGCGCCAGGGCCTCCATCGGCCGCGTGAACCTGCCGAAAACAAGCACCTTCTCGCCCTCGGCGTCGGCTGCCTCAATGGCCTGTATGGCTGCCCGAAGACCTGGGTGCTCGTACAGCGCATCGGCGCTGCGGTCAAAGGTCTGGCGCAGCAGGCCGAGCCAATAGGTTACTCGGGCCTGCGTCTTGTCGGCGGCGAGCACCGCCTCGTCCACATCGGAGTGGTCCTTCTCAGGGTCAGCGTCGGCAGACAATTCCTCGTCGGATGCCGCGGCGCGAGCTCCTGCATCCAGTACGGCACTCAGACCATGCCCGCTGCCCAGGCTCAGGCGCAGACGTTGTGCGGCGGCACCCGTCACTTGGCCGCCCATCAGCGACAGCGCCTCGGCCGCGCAAAGTGCACGGGCCCAGGGCGCCGAGAGCGACTCCATCGGCACCAGCACCGGCTGATGCTCGCGGTAGGCATGGGCGGGCAGACCGGTGCCCCGTTGGAAGGCGATGACCGACTCGGCCTCGCGCTTGTCGCGGCGCAACACATAGGGGCTCAATGCGGCATGGAAGAGCTGGGCAGCCTCAGCAAGTCTGTGGCGTGCCTCGGCTTGTGCGGGCAACGCGCGGACTTGCTCGACTGCCTCTGCATAGGCACGGATCGCCGGCTCAAGGGGGGCCGCAGCCACGCCGATGCGCTGAAGGGTGTGATGCCATTGGGTGGCTGCCAGTTCAATGGGCGTGGCGGTCATGCCAAGGCGGCGCGCTTCTGGCTGGGCCAGAATGACCTGATCGAGCAGGCGCGTCAGGCCCGACTCTTCGCCCCGGCTCTTGTGCGCTTCGTCGATGATGACTAGATCAAAGTGCCCAAGACCGAGACCCACCGCCTGCTCAAGCCAGTGGCGCAAGGTACCGGTCTTTGCGTACTCGGCGGCCTCTAAGGAGAGCTTCCACGGTGTTCCCTCGATCAACTCGTCCATCAACCGGCGTTCGGCGTTGCCGTCACGGCGCTTCGCGATCCGCACGATATCGGCGGCAGCACGGCGAGCGCGGTCATCCGTGGCACGGTCGTCACCGTGGTAGCCGTTGGGCAGGCGGCCAGTGGTGGCCGCTCGCCAGTGCGCATACAACTCCGGCAGCAACACCCACCGCCACGCCTCGGACTTGGCACCCAGACGCCAGTTGGTGAAACTGTGGGAAACAAGCAGCACATTTTGCGAGGCCCAGGGATGGGCCGGCGGGTCGTCGGACTTCGCCTCGTCAACCGCCCAGGCATCGAGGTACTGCCTTAGGCTTCTCAACACCGGCTGGCACATCACCTGGCCGTGCTTGAACTCGTCCACCCATTGGTAGCCCAAGCCTGGCGGAATCAGCACCGCTACTCGGCCCCCGGCCTCGATCACCGCCTTGGCCGTCATCACGGCGATGCGCGTCTTGCCCATACCCACTTCGTCGGCCACCAGCAGTCCGTGGTTCACCAAGCGCTCGGCAACAACGCGCAGGCTGCGGCGTTGGCCCTCGTTCAGCGCCTGCGGGGCCTCTCCGCCAGGTTGCGGAGTGCTGGCCATCTCGCGCAGTGCATCAGCAACCTGGCCCCAGCCAGCGAAACGCGGCGCGCGAGTCATGGTCTGCCTCCCGAGTGCAAGGGAGGCAAGCCCCAGGCCTGAGCGATGCGGTGCAGCGCCTCCAAGTAAGCCTGGGCGGCGCCTGTTGAGCCGGCGAGGGCGTGCTCCGGCCGGAAACTGTCGTCCGTCAGCGGCTGCAGCGGGTGAAACGGCAGTCTCTTGAAGCGCTGGACCGTATCGCTGTCCTTGGCGAGGATCATCAACTGCTCCAGTCGCAGGCACCAAGCGCGCCAGTCGGCGGCGGGAATGAGCACCTGCCGACGCGCGATGGTATCGATCAACTGCATCATCTGCCGTGTGGCGTACTGTCCTGCGCCGGAGGCTGCCGTCTCGGGCGCCCCTGGACGCGCGCTCAAGGGGCCATCGAGGTGTTCGTCATCGTCCGGGCTGGCGTCCTCCGGCGCCGCGGGGTAGGCCCCGAGGGCGCTGGTGATGTCCTGGACGTCCATCGCTGGCAGCGGCACGGGCGCAATGCGGCCGAACTCGTCGATCACGGGGATCCAGGTTTCCGGCTGTCCAGGGCAGCGCAGGCAGGCCTGGGGCGGGCACACTGGATCGGGCCAGATCCAGGCGCCGGCTTCGCTACTACAGGGCTGTCCCTGAGGGTCGAGCAGCTCAATGCCGGCGGGCACAGGGTCGGTCGTGAAGAGACGCGGCGCGGCAGGGCCTGGCTGCCACTGTAGGAAGGCCACCAAGGGCGCCACCCAGGCCGGCGGCCGCTCAGGCATCTCGGCTCCCGCGGCCAGCACCGCGGCGTCGGACAGAGCCGATCCTGGCTCGAAGGGCAGGAGATGGGCGATGGAGGAGCGCTCAGGGTCGCGCCGATCAGGCATCAAGGCCAAATCGCCAGTGGCCAACACCACGCCGGCTTCAAGATTTCCGGCCTTTGAGATGGCTGCCTTGCAGAAGCCTGGGTTCGTGAGATTGCCGGAACCCAGGTAGAGCCAGCCGCTGGTACACAGGTTCGGATTCGACGGGCTCGGATTCCAGCTGATGATGAACTTGGCGTGCAGGGTCCGCTTGTGATCGGCACCAAAGAGGTGTTCGGCACGGCTGGGCGGCAGCAAGCCCCAGCCTTCGCTTGCAATGGCCTCGCGCGACGCGGCAATCGCCTGGCAGCCAGATTCGTTGACCACCAGTTCGACCCTGCTGGTCTTGGTGAGCAGGCTGTTGCGTCGCAGCGTGGTGACGATCCCGGCGGGAACACTGGGCAGCGCATCAGGGTTGGCATGGCCCTCATAGAAGCCCGAGCCCATGACCAGATGGCTGCGCCGCTTCGCGCCGGCGTGGTGGGCCACCCAGTCGGGCAACTGATCGAGCAGGCTCAGGGCTCGCGAGTCGAGAAACCGCGGTTTAACGCCACTGCCAACCCGCGCGCAAGCCGCAGCACCATCGTCCAGGCCTGCGATCAGCGCCAAGGTGGGCCCATCGGACTGTCGGACCGGGGCTACGAGCAGGCGCTGATCGAAGTACCTCCTAAGCCAGATCAGCAGATCGGCGGCCGCTGCGATATCGGCGCAGCGCAGACGGGCGTCGTCGTCGGGTTCTTGCAGCTCGGCATGGTCGACCTCGACGCACCAGGCCATGTCCAGGCTCTCTTCTACGGTCTGGGTGGTCCAGTTACCGGTGGACACGATCAGGCGCAGACGCCAGCCGGGCTCCGCGTCCTCGCAGCGGAAACCCAGCAGCGCCACCTTGGCATGCAGCAGGTTGAAGGGCAATGCGTCGGCGGCATACACCGGCAAGTGCACGACACCCGGCACATCGCCCCAGGCCAGGCGAGGCTGACCTGGGTCCAGCACCAAGGCCAGCACCACTCGGCCGGACGCCGCGCGCTGATGCCGGGTGGTGAGGGTGAAGCGATCGGTGGCGTCCACCATGAAGGGCGCGTCGGCAGAGTAGCCGCAAAGCCAGCCGAAGGCGCCGACATGCCCCTCGGGCGCATCGAAGTGCTGCAGCAACGAAGGGCGCGTCATGTGTCCAGCCTCGCTCGGCCGTGGGTTTGCAGCCATCCGTCCAACTCGTTGTGGAGATCCAGATTCAGCAGGAACAGGTTGTGGATGCGAAACGAGGTTCCCGACGGCCAGGCCAGCGTGTCCATGGCAGAGGGCTGCGGAGCAGCGGAAGGTTCGTTGGCATCGTCGGCCGGCGCTGGCGGCGCCCCTCGCCGAAACGCGCCGCCGGGCCGAACCTCGTTATGCGCAAGGCGGAGCACACGGCCGTCACGTTGCACCAAATGCTTCAACACGGCCGTGTCGGATAGCTGCACGCACTGGCGGCAGAAGTCGGTGGCGTCGGGGTCGGCATGGTTCAGGTCGAGGAAGGATCCAGCCAGCGTGCGCAGCCCGTTGAGGGCCACCAGTACTGGCTGAGCCAGCGGAGCACCCATCGGCAGGCATTCGCGCGGTGTGGCGGCTACCTGCACTTCCACGGCATCCAGCAGGGCCAGGGCCTGGTCGCGCAACGCGAAGAGATTGGCGCCCGCCTGCAGGTCGTGCCAGTGATCGGGCTCGATCGGGTCTGGCCGATCTGCCCAGGCCCAGCGTTTCGGGCTACGGCGCGACAGGTCCACCCAGTCGAGCGCGGCACGCCGCCTTCGCGTATCAACTGAGGGCTCACCAGCGGAGCCCGCCTGCAGGCAGGCGCGCAGCGCAGCGCAGGCTTCAGATTCGAGCGCCATGCGGGGCGACAGCGCGCTGATCAATCTTTCGGACCTCAACTTCAATTCTGCCCCACGGACCCAATTGAGCAAATGCTCGACCAAGGGCACATTGGCGGGGGAGTACCCCTGGAATGCCGCGCGCAGCACGGCTCGACCCGTATCGGTCGCCTCCAAGGCGTTGAATCGGCGCGTGCCCCCTGCAGCCAAGCCCAAAGGCTGAAGGGCCGAAGTGGTGCCCATGCGCATCGGCTGGCTGACATAAAAGCTGCGATGGCGCACAGCTTTGAATTCCATGCCGTGCTCGCGCGGTAGCTTCGACGTGCCACGCAGACGTGGGTCCGGTCGGTCATCCGAGCCCGACTGAGGATCGCGCCGACCAATGGCCAGCCAGCATGCCAGCGCTTCGATTGCATTGGCACATTCCACGTTACTGACCCTTGAGCCGGCCTCGCGCGCCAACTCGGCAACGTGAATGCCCAGGGTGGCTAGGACGAGTTGCTTGCCGAACCAGACCGACCCGAGCCCTGGTACGGCCAGTTCGTTGAACCTACGGACGGCCGCGCCCAGACCCAACGTTCTGACACGGCGCTCGTCGGCAACCGTAGCCGGGCCCAGTAGTCCCCAAGACATCGACAAGCGCAGCCTCCCTGCAGCACAATCCGTTTCGGATTGAACACCGGTCATGGCCGCGCCAAGGCGAAATTGGCGGGCCGCCAAGTTTTTCGCATTGTGGCCGATTCACCGCGGCAACTCGACTCCTCGAAGGCCATGCGACGGTGATGGATCGCGATGGTCGACCGATCGGTCGGTTGTCGCAGCTGCAGATATCTCTCGAACATAGCTGCTGACGGACCTCGCAAGCTTCCGATCAGCCAAGTCTCCAGACGTGGCCAGCGCCTGGCCCAGTTGCTTCCAGGCCTCGACTGCCTCCGCCCGCGCCGCAACGGCAACACTGCTGCGCTTGCTACTGGATCTGACCGTATGAAGCCGCCCCTCCTGGCCTGCTTTCAGGCGCCACAGGGGTTCATAGTTCCTGCTCGTGCCACGTGTAGCCTGCCGCGTCGCTTCAGCCTCGACCCCGTACCCGCGCAGCTTCTCCGCAAACGTCTCGCGCCAGCGATGCAGATCAGCCTTGCGCGGATTGAGCCGCCGGCCCTGGCGTGACTCTGCCCGCACGCTGATGTGCACATGCGGGTTGGCCTGGTGGTCGTGCAGCACCATCACATAGGTGTGCTCGGCCAGTTCGACCCTTGCGAACTCGCGTGCCGCGCGCTGCACCGCCAGCGGGTCGGTGCCTCGCGGCATGGACAGCATGATGTTGTAGGCCTCGCGCCGCTGACCCGGTGCAGACTCCTCCGGAATCTTCGAACCGCCCCAACGCCACTCGTCGGCCAGGTCGTGCAGGCTGTCTTTGCCCCGCATCGTCTCGCCTCGCTGGTCCTCGATCTCCAGCCGACCGTTCTTGCTGATGTAGCGCAGGTGCGCCACGATGGCCTTCATGCCCCGCCCTCCCCCGGTCACCTTGACCATCACCTGAGGCGCCCGTCGCACCACGGTGGCTTCGATGCTCCGGCGGATGACGGCGGCTCGCTGGCGCATCGCGTCCGGGTTCAGCCTGGGCTCACGGGGTGCCCGTACGCTGCGATTGCCTGGGTAGAACAGCCGATCCCCCCAGGTGACCAGCATGCCGTCGATGTCGTGGGGCAAGGCCATGGGCGTCTCCTCAGGTTCGTGGTTCAAGGATTGGCTTGGGTTGGCCGAGATGGCGCGCTTGGCCGGGCCCGTGGCTGCAGTGCTGACAGGACCGGTGCCACACGCTCCAGGTGCGAGCGAACCTGACCGGCTACCGTGTCCAGCAGCCCTCGGTAGGCGCGGGCCGACTCGGCATCGGCCTGGCGCAGCAGCGCGCTCAGCCGGTGGACGTTGCGGCTGAGGGTGGCCAGCTCGGCGCAGGAGGCGGTCAGCGCCGCAAGGTGAGCGTCGCGCCCGCCACCGGCAGACAGCACGGGCACGTCGGCTATCAGGCCTGCCAGGTAGGCGCCACGCGACAGGCCCGCAGCGCGCGCGCCCGCGGCGAGCTGGCGAGCCTCCTCGGCCGACAGTCGAATCGACAGCTTGACGGTCGCAGCACTCGCCGAACCAGCTGTCGGCGCATCCATGCGGCTCGCTTCGCCTTCCAATTCGACCCCGAGATCACGCGCCACCGCGCCACGGACCAGCACCGACACGCTGACCCGATCGGCCTGCGCACGCGCCACCAGCGCAGCCTTCAAGCCGCGCATATCTACCGTAACGAAGTCATGGGCAATGGTGTTCATGAGCCGACGAATGGAGGGTCGCGAAGCGCTTGTGAAACTGGCGGCGGGCCGCCTATCTCTGCACTCACCTTGAAGACCAGTATTGGCCCGAATCCACGCAGCCTGCCTGCGAGATTCCGGGGCAAATGCTGCAGTCCCGGCGGCCCGCGTCGGGCCAAGATTCCGTGCCAGCGGGACGCGCTGGTGCTGGAGCGAGACTGACCCGGGAATCCCCCGGGACGTGATCGAGACAGGGCAGGACCGGACCGGGACAGCAGCGGTGCGAATGTCTGACGGCATCGAACGCAAGAGGAACACGCCCGCGACGCATGCGAACCGGACGGTCTGCACCGCAGCCCCACTGACCTCAGGACACAGCGGAATTCGCCTTGAACAATATCGACTCGACAGCTCCCAAGGCGGCGAACTCGGGCGAACCAGCATGCGGCGATAGCGTCAACGCCCCAGGCTGCGCCAGCAGCGTTCGACTGGTACCTGACCAGCCCCCGGGGCGCAGCACGCGCAAGGCGCGCTCCTTCTCCGACGAGATCGGCCGCCTGCATGCGGCGGGCTACACGCTGCAAGCCATTCGCAGCGCGCTGGCCAAGGTCGGCGTCAAGGTCAGCCGCAGCACAGTGCACCGGGAGGTGACGAAGGCCAGGCGGCGGCAGCCCTCCTCTCCCGCTGAGGAGTCCGACCACGCCCAGATGGATCAGATCGCGCAGGCTGCAGAAGTCGACGCGACGCCGCATCCCCAGAAAGCCGCTGCCCCCGCGCGTTCCGCCCATCCGCCAGCCCCTGCTCCGATCGCTGCCCCCAGCTTCACCGGCGGCCCCAAGGGCGAGGACGTCGCCAAGGCCTACATGGCCACCCAGATCACCAACCCCTTCATGCGTCGAAAGGACCCAGGATGAAGATCGCCGTCATCAACTTCTCGGGCAACGTGGGCAAGTCCACCGTCGCCCGCCACCTCTTGCAGCCGCGCGTCGAAGGCGCCGAGCTGATCTGCGTGGAGAGCCTCAACGCGACCGAGGCCGAGACGCAGACGATGCGCGGCGCGCAGTTTGCCGACCTGCAGGAGTACCTGCAGACCGTCAGCAGCGCGGTCGTCGACATCGGTGCCAGCAATGTCGAGCAACTGCTGGCGCTGATGCACCAGTACCGCGGCAGCCACGAGGACTTCGATGCCTTCGTCGTGCCGACCGTGCCGGCCTTCAAGCAGCAGCAAGACACCATCGCCACGCTCGTGGAGCTCGCCCGCATCGGCGTACCCGCCTCCCGGGTTCGGCTGCTGTTCAACATGGTTGACGATCGCGACGAACTGGCGCGCAGCTTCCATCCCCTGCTGAGTTTCGTGGCGGAGCATCCTGTCGCGCAGGCTGACCTGGCCTGCCGGCTGGGCACGAACGAGATCTACAGGCGGCTGAAGAGCACGGGCATGGACCTCGGAGGGTTGGTGCGTGACACGACGGACTACAAGGCGCTCATCGCCCAGGCCGGGGATGCCGCCGAGAAGATCGCCTGGGCCCAGAAACTGGCCACCCGCCGGCTGGCCCTGGGCGTGCTGCCTGAGTTGGACGCCTGCTTTGCGGCGCTGACCCTGGAGGCGGCCGCGGCATGACGGCCCCGAGCTCTGCGCGCGAGGCGCTGATCGCCGAAGCGCTGGGCGAGATGGCGGCGCTGCTGGAGCGGCTGGAAGCCGTGGCCCCGGCGCTGGAGGCCAGTCGGCTGGCGGTGGTTGGCGCCGGCAACAGCCTCGCCGACCAGGTGGACGCCTACGAGCGCCGCATGGCTGTGCTCACCGAGAACGCCAAGGCGCAGGCGCTCAAACACATCGCCCGCCGAACGGAAGAGCTGGCCCGCGAATCGGCCCAGGCGCAGATCCGTGCGATGGAAGAAGCGGCGCGCATGCTGTTCAGGACCGAGGTGGGGCCGGCCCTGCACCGGGTGGCGATCCCGATGCAGCACCTGGCAAATCTGGCCCACCGTGGCGCCCACCCCTGGCAGACCTGGCTGACGCACGCGGCCACGGCCGGCGTCGCGTCTGGCGTCACCTGGGCCTTGGCGGCTTGGTGGTGGGCGCGCTGAGGGTCGAGTCACTCCATCGGGCTTTGCTATGTCCGCCGGTGCCCTGGCCTGGCGCCCGAGGCCGAAGGCCAGGGCCAAGCTGGGCGCTGGCGGCAAGCACCAGCGTGCCGTGCAGCCGAAGGCGAGCACGGCGCGGACCCTTGCGCGGGCCGGCGCCAGCCGGCCCGCGCGGCGATGGACCACTGCCAGCCTTGTCCACCAGCAGGCGGCAGGGCGCCTCAGGCCGGGCTGGGCCAGCGCAGTCCCCAGCGCGCGATGACCGACCGCACCCGGGCGTCCCCGTCGGGGACCAGGGTGTGCAGGTCGGCGCGGCCCCAGCGCAGCGCGTCCAGGCAGCACAGCATGTCGTCGCTGATGGCGATGTCGACGGCGCGCAGCTCGTACAGGTCCAACGGAAACGCCCGGCCGTTGTAGGTCGCGGCCAGGAAGGCCGCGATGCGCCGGATCTGGCCGGAGTCGCCCTGCTCGGTCAGCGTGAGCAGGCGCGCGAAGGCCTGGGCGCCGGCCTGAGTGGCCTGGCGCGAACGGGCGTCGAGCTGCCTGAGCACGGCGGGGAGGTCTTCGGACGGCATGGGCAACTCCTCGATCGAGGTGACAGGTCGACCCGCCCAATCGTCGGGCGGATCGGGCTTGGCCAAGGCGCCAGATTCGGTGCTGAATCTGGCGCGCTGGCCTGTATCAGGCCTTCAGCCTGCGCATCTCCTCGGCCAGCATCCACAGCGCACGGTTCAGGCTCACGCCACGGTCGATGCTGCCCACCGGCCGGGTCTGCAGGCGGCGCCCTTGCGCGCTGCGGCCGGGCTGGCCGCCTCGGATGACGTTTTCCTGCACGCGCTGGAAGGTGGTCCACAGGCTGCGGCCGATGTCCTCGGGTCGGCGCGCTTCGTTCAGCTGCTGGGCAGTGACCGGGGCCGGGGCCAGGTCGTCGCCCTCCTCTGTCTGGCGCTCACCAAAGCGCAGCGCCAGGGCTGCCGTCGCGAAGGCCATCTCCTCGGCCGGTTGCAGCTGCAGGGCCTTCATCGCCTCGGTGTGCTGGTTCACCGCCTCGAACTCACCCAGCACGCGAAACGCTCCCTCGATCACCTCGCCCTGGATGTTGCCCTTGTGAGGGATACGGATGTCGTCCACCACCTGGCCTACCACCAGGCCGTTACAGCAAACGAACCTGAAGAGACCGGCCAGCATTTGGTACGAGCTGGCGCCATCGTGGCTGTTGATCAGGATGATCTCGTTAGCCTCGGGACGGGCCTGGACCTGTCCGGCATGGCGCATGCGGATCAGGTGCTTGGTGAACTCCGCCTTGCCTTCGACGCGGCTGGCGCCCTGGGCGACCATGAAGGGCTCGAAACCCTCCTTGCGCAGGCCGCGCAGCACGTCGATGGTGGGGATGTA
This sequence comes from Ideonella alba, assembly GCF_018069845.1. Classification (NCBI taxonomy): domain Bacteria; kingdom Pseudomonadati; phylum Pseudomonadota; class Betaproteobacteria; order Burkholderiales; family Sphaerotilaceae; genus Ideonella; species Ideonella alba. Next base: position 30,036 of record NZ_JAGQDD010000030.1, on the reverse strand, counting down.
GGTGTAGCGCTCAGAGCGGCTGGCGTGCTTGCCCTCGGCAAAGATGGACGGCGCCGCGGCGCGCATCTGGTCTTCGCTCAGCGGCTGGTCGCCGCGCACCACGCGGGTGTTGCGGGCAAAGCGGGTCGCCAGGGTCGGGGTCGAGTACATGGTGGTTTCCTTCGATCGTTGATGGAGCTTCGAAGGGCGAGCGCGGCTCGTTGGCCTATTGACCAACATGGCGCCCACCCGGTCAGGGGTCAGGCGTCGGCGTGCGCCGGCTGGCGACCGCTGCGGGGCTTGCGGCTCGCGGCGGGGGTGCTGGGGCGCTCGGCGCTGCTGGTGCCGCCTTCGGCACCGGGGCCACCGCTGCGGCGCGCTTCGGACTCGGCACGGCTGTCGAGGTAGTCGATCTCCTCGGCCGTGAACGCCATGCCGTAGACGGTTTCGCCGTCCTTCTCGTAGTTGTTGTTGCGCAGCCGCCCGACGATGTTGACGTGCGAGCCCTTGCCCAGGTACTCCGCCGCGTTCTCGGCCTGCTTGCCCCAGAGCGTCCACTGAATCGCGGTGGATTCCTCCTCGCGGGCTTCGCCCGAACCGCGCCGGGTGTTGCTGATCGCGGTCAACACCGCCTTGGCGATCTTGCCTTCGCGGCCGTTGACGAGTTCGAGCTTGACGGCGCCGGCCAGGTGGGCGTGACGCTGGGTGACAGAAACTTGAGCCATGACGATCTCCAAACGAGAGCCACCAGCCGGGTCCCGGTCCGGGTTCCCTGACAACTGATCCTCTCGCTCGGACTCACCTCGCACCCGCCCTGGGGCGGGCGGGGGGTGGGGGATGGCCCCTTCCCTCGGGAGGGAAGGGGTGGGGGATGGGTGCGCCTCTTCGCAGCCGAAGCAGTGAGCCGGTTTCCCGGCCCACCGCTTGAAGATCCCCCCACAAGTCCCCCTCGCAATTCGACGGGGGCGCGTGGGGGGAGCGCGGTGGGACGACTGGCGCACGGGCTGCCCTCCCCCATGTTCCCCACGGGCGGCGCAGCGTCGCGGCCGATGTGCCAGCTCGCCTGGCGCAGCGGTTGCAGCGCAGCCGACCAAACGACCACGAGCAGCGGCGACTCTGCGGCCGACGTGCCACCGAGCGAGCCACAGGCGAGCGACTGGCGCGGCGGTCGAGCCGCTGATCGCTGGCTTTGCAGCGGCTTAGCTGCTGCGGGCAATTCAACGCATTTGGTCTTCAGCGGCCCGGCTCCGGGCATGGCGGGTGCCCGGGGTGGCGATCTGGCGGGCGCCGCACCGAGCGAAGCGCAGCGTAGCGACCTGCAAGCCGGCCAGTTCGCCAAGCGGGCGTCGTTCACGCGTAGCGTGAAGGAACCAGGGCCCGCGATCCCCGGGCAGGGGACAGGGACGCCTCACAAGGACCGCCGGCTTCGCCGGCCTGGCCGTGTTCGCGTGAGGGATGGCCGCCCGACAGGGGCGAGACGCTGGGCCTTTGACAGCGGCTCGACGCGCCGCGCAACAGCCCGGCCCCGCGCAGCGGGGACACGCCCGGGAAGAACCTCCTGATCGACACCACGCCAACAGAGGTCGCCACCGCTCCCACAGCCAGCCCACCCACGAGAACTACCAACTACCATCCTCTCTCGCCGAGCCAACCAGACCACAGCATGCTCCCCAGTCCACTATCCCGACTGAGCTCCTCGCCGAAGGACCTCAATCCCGGCGAGCGGGTCTACTACCGCGACCGCTTTCGCGAGGCGCGCTACGCCGCCCTGGCCGATGCCGAGGGCTTTGGCGCTATCTGCTTCGCACTTGAGGCCCTGGGCCTTCGGCTGCACGGCAAACAGGCAGCACTCGAGCACTACAGACCCAAGCTTGCCATCTGCGCGGCGGACTCGCCGCTACTGACGGGCCTGCCCGAACGCTTCCCCTCGACGTTCAAGTCGTTCGAGGCGCTCTTCAAGACGGTCCAGACGGCCCGCAACGACGCAATGCACATCGGCGCCTACGCGCGCCACGCAACCGAAGCCGCAATCGAGCTGAGCATCGGATTGGAGGAAGCACTGATGGCGAACTTCGAGAGGAAGGTCAAGGACGTGATGGTCAAGTCACCCATGACCGTTGAGCCCTGGCAACCGGTCGCCCAGGCCCGGCAACTCATGTTGATGCACTCGTTCTCCTTCCTGCCCGTGCGCATCGGTAGGTCGTGGTGGCTCGTGTCGGAGATCGGCCTGGCCAAGTTCCTGAACGGAGACGGCAAGAAGGATCGCCTCGCCCAGCCGATTCAGGATGCGAAGGCAGCTGGCATGCAGCTGGTCAGACTGCGTGAGGCGGATCTGCTGCACGAAGACACGACGATCGCCGAGGTGCTGGAGCGTGCGAAGGTTCAGAAGGGACCAACCCTCTGGCTGGTTGTCGACAAGCAGCACCCCGGACACCTCGCCGGAGTCCTGTCGCCCTTCGAGCTCATGTAAGTCGCATCGGACTCCACCCAGCGAACCGCGCAGCGGAGCCCTACGACGCGCCGGCTCCGGCCCCCGCAGCGGACTCGAACAACGGGTACTTGACGTCGCTCTCGGCGTTGATCACCACGGTGCCGGCCGCAACCAGCTTGTCGAGGGCCACCTCGATCGAGGCGTCGCCGGTCTCGGCGGCGAGCAGCGACTTCAACAAGCGCCGCAGCGCGGCCGGCTTCGTCGGGCGATTGACACCGACCTTGCGAAGGTTCTCGGTGATCCTCTTGATGTCGGCGTCGGACACCGACTTCTTCGGCGACGGGGACGCAGGGACAGCGCCGGTGCCACTCGGCGCCACAGCGGCCGGAACGGCCAACACTTTGCCTGGCCCAGCCGCCACGCCCCTTGCCCCAGCCGGTGTGGGAGCTTCCGCCTTCTTGGCAGGCACGACCTTCGGCGGCGACGCCTTCTTCGCCGCTGACGAAGACGCTGGCGTCTTGGCAACTGGCTTCTTCGCAGCGACCGGCTTGGCCACCGCCTTCTTCGTTGCGGCCTTCTTCGCAGCAACCTTCTTAGCTGGCGCCTTCTTGGCGGCCACCTTCTTCGCCGCGGCCTTCTTCGCTGGTGGTTTCACCTCGCCATGGGGCTGTCGGCGCACCACGAAGCCCATCGCCTTTGCATGCTCCAACATGGGCTCGTAGCCCTTGTCGTTGGCGACGACGACCATCGCCGACTCGGGGTTCCGCGACGCGATGTAGCCCATGTAGAACGACAGATGGAAGTCCAGCGCGTTCTTGCCCGACTTGCTGATCGGCACGGCCGTAGCACCGGTCCCGAACGATGCGAAGCGCTTTTCGACCTCCCGCTGGTGCGGCCCATGGAACACCCAGACCTGGCCAGCATCCGGGACCAGCGCCCGCAGCTCCGCATCACTAGGCTGGACGTTCTCGAAGTCCAGCAGCACATGCGTACCAGGCACCGATGCGCGCGTCGGCGAAACCCGCGGGATCACGCGTTTCGCCGGGTACTTGACCGCGTTTCTCGCCAGCTTGTCCCGCACCGCCTGCGACATATCGATCTGGCAGTGATCTGCCACCTGCAGAAGGTAGAGGAGCACATCGGCGACCTCCTCGCCGATGCGTTGCTTGGCCGCGGCGTCTTCGTGCGCAGTCCGGGACTCCTCAGGCGTCTGCCACTGGAAGATCTCCGCCAGCTCGGCCGCCTCAACCATCAGGGCCGTCGTCAGGTTCTTGGGTGTGTGAAACGGCTGCCAGTCGCGCTCTGCCGCGAAGTGCCGCAACTCAGCCTGCAGTTCACCAAGGTTCATCCCTGTCTCCCTTCTTCAGGCGCATCTTGCCAGCCAAGGCAGCGACCCAGCACCGCAGAATCGCCACATGAGCGACCCGGACACGACATGGCTGCTGTTCGACTTCGGTGACCCTGGCGCGGTCGCCGAGTGGGCCGCGATCGACGACCGTGTGATGGGCGGCGTCTCGAGCAGCCGGCTGCGACACGACTCGGCCGGCCATGCGGTCTTCGAAGGCACCGTCTCCTTCGAACGCAACGGAGGCTTCGCCTCGATCCGGTCAACGCCCGCCGATCGAGGCGGTCCCGGCGCGCAGACCTGCTTCATCGAGGCCCGCGCCACAGGCAAGCGCTTCAAGCTGAATCTGCTGACCGAAGATGCCTTCGACAGCATCAACTACCAGGCCAGCTTTGCCCCGGGCGCTACCTGGCAGACGCTGCATATTCCCTTGTCCACCTTCCGCGCCACCTTTCGCGGCCGAGAGGTCCCCGGCGCACCGGCACTCGACCCTGCCCGCATCCGCCAGGTCGGCCTCATGATCGCCGAGCGCCAGGCCGGCGCCTTCGCGCTCGAAGTCCGGCGCATCGGCCTGGCGTGAGCGGCAAGTGGCGCCGCAACGCGGCGCCTGCGCGAGCTACACAAGCCCGTGCTCCGCAAACGAACACACGTCGGCACCGGCCACCACCAGGTGATCGAGCACCCGCACGTCGACCAGTGCAAGCGCCGTCTTCAGCGTCTGCGTCAAGAACTCGTCGGCCCGGCTCGGCTCCACGGATCCCGACGGATGGTTGTGCGCCAGGATCACCGCCGCCGCATTCACCGACAGTGCTTCCTTGACAACCTCGCGCGGGTAGACGGAGGTCTGCGACACGGTGCCGCGGAACATCTGCTTCAGCGCAATGATGCGATGCTGCGCATCCAGGAACAGCACACAGAAGACCTCATGCTCCAGCGCACCGAGCTCCAGGCGCAGATGGTCCTTCACGGCCTGCGGCGATGACATCGTGGCACCTCGCCGCACGCGGTTGGCCAGCAGCCGCCGTGCATGGCACAGCACTTCGTCGGCATGCGCCGGCCGGTACTGACCGTCGACATCGCGGACCAGCAGCGTATCGGCGGCACCCACGGATGAGATCGAAGACGTGGACATGATGGACTCCGGTGTGTCGGGCGGGATTGCCCGAGACCGGAGCACCACGGCGCAGCGCAGCCGTCAGGGTTCGAGGACGGCCGCAGGCCGCAAGCGCTCGCCCTGCGACCGCGCAGACCTTGACGGCGAGAACGGCGTGGTAGCGTGGGTCGACACGGCAAGCCCAACCTCCAAGCACCGTCGTCCAACTTGTGATGTGCGGCGGCACTGCCGCCCTGACCGCGTTAGCCGTGAGTACACCGAGTCGCTCCGAATGTGGTTTCCCACCGGCAAGAGCCCCTGTCACGTCAGATCATGCAGTTCGCTCAAGCTTTGTTAGAGACCATCGGGACCAAGCGCCCGTCGTCCATCTCCATGACCACAGTCGTCACCGTCAGCGGGTCCTCGGGCAGCTTCAACGAGAAGGCCTCGTAGCCTCCGTTCGCGGTGCGTGCCTGCTTTGGCACCGCGGCCTCGAGCTTGTTGAAGAGCGGCCCAAACAACACTCCGGGCGTCACCCCGTCATTCAACATCGAGGCATGGGCAACGCCTTCCATGCGCTCCCCATCAGGATTGCTGATCACGAACTTCTTGGAAACACCCATCCACTCGGCGTGTAGGAAGTCGGTGGCGGCCAACTGATGCAAGACAGCCAGCTTGGCCGCGTCGTCGCCATCCAGCACGTAGCTTCGTGCTGCGACGCGGGCAATGTAGCCAGCCTCATCGGCATAGGCCCACAGATTGACGCACACCTCAGGGTTGCGGAGCGGGCGCGGCGCAGTCATGACAAGTCTCCCGAAGGCGGTGAATACCGAGCATCATGAAACAGGCTTGCTCGCTTACGCAGGGAGCTCAAGAGAGGGGACCTTCGACACCGTCACTTGGAGGCGGTACTCGTAGAGCTCCACTTCCTTGTTGCTGGCACAGGCCAGGACCAAGTCTTCAGACATCGTCCTGCAAACGATGATGCCGCGCACGCGCTGGCCCGGCTCAGCAAGCTCCTTCCGCACCCAGTTCACGTAGCGCAGCAGTTGCCCGACCACGCGGTCGTAGCCCTTCTCGACCTTCAGTTCGAGCACAACGAAGTTGCCCGACTTGTCCTTTGCCAAGATGTCGATGCGGCGGCCTCCGCCCGCGGGGTACTCGAACCCGGTGATGTCTTCGTCCTGGAACAAGGTCAGCCCGGGCTCGATGAGCTGGAGGTTATCGGCCAAGTAGCGCTGCAGGTCCTTCTCCAGGGCGAACTGGGTCGAGCCGGCGAGCGCGGCGTCAACGGCTGCCCCAGCATCGTCGTCCTCCTCATCGACGGTGACCATCGCCCCACCGGCGCCAGCGATCTGAGTCTTGCCCGGCTGATGAATCGGCGCTGGGTCGACGCCAGGCTGGTAGCGCCGGTACTCGCGTGACCCGACCTTGAACAGGAGATCATCGGTGGCATTCGTCGCCGGATGGTGGCGACGACTCGGGTCGTTCGTCGAAGCCTGAACAAGGTGCGCGTGGATGCTGCCGGCCTTCAGCTTCGGGTAGTTCTTTGCGAACCACTCAACCGCACGCTGGGCGCTGAACGTTTCGTCGGGCTTGAGCTTCCACTCGGCGAGCATGTCCTTGAGAAGCGCCCGCGTTGGCTTGTCGTAGATGGTCCGAGCCATGGGGCGTTCTCACTTTCCAAGCAAGCGGTGGATTCGATCAAGACCTTCGGGGGTCACGAAATGGCAGCACGGTGCTCGGCGCAGACGCTGAACTGGCAGGCGCATCCGCCGACTGACGGATGCGGGCCAGTTGAACGACGTTGCCTCGCCCCTGAAAGTAGCCTTCGGGCAACCCAGCCAGCATCTCGATATCGTGCGACGCAAGGCCGAGATGCCGAGGAATGGCTTCCAGCGGCATCACGTTCTCATCGACGAGCAGGTCGATCGTGCGACGCAGCAAGCGGGGTCGCTCAGGCGCTCGATCGCCATCCCCCGGTTCCGACTTGGCGCCCCATCGCGCCGACCGACGCTTGAACAGCGCCTGAGCTCCTTCATCGTCCAGGAGTTTGAGAGCCCGCAGCCGCATCAAGATCGCGCCAACGGATACGCCCCAACGACGCTTCATCAACAGCAAGTCGTCCAAGGTCACCGGCATGCGCACTTCGGATGCGAAGGTCTCCGCGGGCAGGAGAAACGCGCCCGCAAACCTGTGGGCCTGCTGTTCAAGTTCCTTGTGACGCTCCCGATCGGTCGGACGTGCGATGTGCCTGTGCAGGATCAGGTGACCGAGTTCATGGGCCAGGTCGAAGCGGCTTCGATAGCCGTTGTCCTTGTCGGCGGAGAGAAGTACCAGCGGTCTTCCAAGCACTGCGCTCCACGCAGACAGGCCTTCGATCTGCGCGATACCAGTCTCTTCACGGACGAGCACAACCCCAGCGCCTTCGATGGCCAGCGCCAAGTCCTGGACAGCCGACCGCCCAAGGCGCCAGAGATCGCGACACTCCGCCGCCGCCAGTTCGATCTCTTCTTTGGTGATCTGCTCAGGATCGGTGAAGTTGCGGCTCGGCAGGTTCAGCGCCGGGAAGTCGACGAACTCGGTCAGGGCCAACGCAATGTCTTGAGCCCACTCCATCCTAGCTTCCAGCATGGCCCGGGCAGCCACATGCGCAGAGGCGTTGCTCCGGAAAAGCGGCAGCGAAACCTTCTCCGCGGGCGGCCTGGTGAACCACTCGGGCGTAACATTGACAACGTCGGCCAATCGATCGAGCGCTTCTCGCTCTGGAGCTTGGGCTCCAGCGCGCCACTTGCTCACCGTCGCGGGCGACACCCCCACCAGCGAAGCGAGCTGCGCTTGGGTCAGGCGGCGCGCAGCCAACATCTGGCTGAGGCGATCACACTGGAATCCCTGAACGCCACCGCGGCTCATGACGAGGTGCCGTCCATGTCCTTCTTGCCGATGTTCTTCTTGAGCCTCGGCACGGCCAGGTCGATTTGGCTGGGCTCTTGGACGTCATAGCGCTTGGCAAACACCTCCAGCGGCTCGCGGAACAGCCAGCCGCGCATGTACCGGTCGGGCACTGCGATCTGGATCGAGGTGGGCGATTCAGGCTGGATCTGCAATGACCCCGAGAAGCAGGCCACGAAGAACGCCACGGCTTCAGCCGGCGGCTGGTACTGATCGAACAACTCTGGCTGCACCAGCGGCTCGATGGCCTTGTTTGCGAACGCCATCTGGCGGCGAGTCTGGCTGCGCCGACCGTTGATCCAGGATCCTTCGGGGATATTGAACCTGGCGAGGGTGAAGACGCCAGTGCGGCCGGTCACCAAGCCGTTGCCCTGGATGGCCGTAGGCGCCGCCTCGGCCGCCGCGAGCGCGCGGTAGAAGGCTTCGTTCATGTTGAAGTGCCGGAGCTGGCCCAAGACATGCGGAAGGTGGCCTTCATCCATCCCCTTTGCGGCGGCGTACGCGCGCGCAGCCCCAGCATTGAGTGCGTCTTCGACGCCGAGCACAAGCCCGCGCGGGATGCTGCGCAGCAGCAGGCCTGGGATCGTGTCCTTGGTGGGCGGGTTCATGCTTTATGTCACCTCGTCAGCGATTTCGCTTAGGCGGATTTTATAACAAAATAGTTTCGCTTAAACAGGGGGGAGCATGTAGGCACCAGGGTGCCGAAAGGAGTCAAGCTCACGCCATAGCGGAGCACTTCACTTGAAAGTCGTCAGAAAACGATTCATAATTCTGACAACCAAGAAATCACCGTGCCCAACCTCGCCCAGCAAGTCCTCGCGCACGCCGCCTCGATTCCGGAAGGCGCCAGCCTGTCCGCCAAGGCTCTGCTGCACCTGGGCAGCCGGGCTGCGGTGGATCAGGCGCTGTCGCGCCTGGCGCGCAGCGGCGAACTGCTGCGCGCCGGGCGGGGCGTCTACGTCCTGCCGGTGAAGGGCAAGTTCGGCGCACGGGCACCGGATGTCGCCAAGGTGGTCCAGGAGTGGGCCAGCCAGCGCGGCGAAACCGTCGTCGGTAACGGCGCGGCTGCAGCGAATGCGCTGGGTCTGACGACCCAGGTGCCGGTGCGCCAGGTCTTCCTGACCTCGGGCCGCAGCCGCAAGCTCAAGCTCGGCGCGCAGACGGTCGAGTTGAAGCATGCCCCGCCGTGGCAACTGCTCTATCCAGGGCAGGCCGCGGGCGAAGCCATCCGCTCGCTGGCCTGGGTAGGGCCGTCGGGATCTCAAGCGGCGCTCGGTCAGCTCAGGGAAAGGCTGCCGGCGTCGGAACTGCTGGCCGTCGCCAACGCGCGCGCGCGCCTGCCCACCTGGCTTGCGAGCCAGGTCAGCAGCCTGGTGACCCGTGCCTGAATACTTCGCCCTGCCGCGCGAGGACCAGCGCGAGGTGCTACTCGTCGCGGCAGAGCGTTCGGGCCGTCCCCTGCACTTGCTCGAGAAGGACGTGTGGGTCGTATGGGCCCTGCACCACCTGTTCACCGGACGGCACGCGCCGTACCTGGTCTTCAAGGGCGGTACATCGCTCTCAAAGGCCTACGGCGTCATCAAGCGCTTCTCGGAAGATGTGGACCTCACCTACGACATCCGTGCCATCGCTCCGGACCTGATCCAGAAGGCCGACTCCCCCTGGCCCACATCACGCAGCCAGGAGAAGAAGTGGAGCAAGGCGATCCGGCAGCGCCTTGCCGAACTTGTCAGCGGCAAGCTGGCGCCTGATCTCACCGAGGCAATCGCCGAGCAGGGGCTACCGGCGAAGGCCCGCGCAGAAGGCGAGCAGATCTTCATCGACTACGAGGCCTTGGGCGAAGGCACGGGCTATGTGCGCCCCTCGGTCCTGCTGGAGTTCGGCGCGAGATCGACGGGTGAGCCCAACGAGCCGCGACTGGTAGCGTGCGACGCAGCGCCGCACCTGCCGGACGTGAGCTTTCCATCGGCCGTGCCCCAGGTCATGCGCCCCGAGCGCACGTTCTGGGAGAAGGCCACGGCCATCCATGTCTTCTGCGCCCAAGGCAGCTTTCGAGGCGGTGACCGCTACGCGCGCCACTGGCACGACGTGACGCGGCTCGATGCTGCCGGCTTCGCCGACAGCGCCGCGAAGGACCGCGCATTGGCGCTCGCCGTCGCAGAGCACAAGAGCATCTTCTTCGCCGAATCGATGCCAGACGGTGCGCCCATCGACTACCGCGCAGCGGTCACCGGTGCACTGGATCTGGCACCGAGCGGCGAAGCGCGGAAGACGCTGGCCGAGGACTACCAGCGCATGATCGAGGACGGCCTGCTCTTGGACGACGCCGAACCCTTCGACGTCCTGCTGCAGCGTTGCCAGGCGCTTGCGCTCAAGGTGAACGCGGCGGCGCTGGGGGCCGCATGACGCTCTGCCCGCGCATCCAAGAACGCGCGCCGAGGACCGCTTGTAGGATGGTGACAACAGATTGCCGCCCAGCGCCATCGCCTGGGCTCGCAGCGGAAAAAACTGGGGGTATGCGTGGGGGTACCGACCAGATCTCAATAGATAAAGTTCAATAAATACAGTACGTTAGGACTGCTTTGAAACTAGCCACCTGGAACGTCAACTCGCTGGCCGTGCGCCTGCCTCAACTGCTGGACTGGCTGGCTGCGCATCCGGTGGATGCGCTGGTGCTGCAGGAGACCAAGCTCACCGATGACAAGTTTCCGCAGGCCGAGATCGAGGCCGCCGGCTACCACGTGGTCTTCCACGGCCAGAAGACCTACAACGGCGTGGCGCTGCTGTCGCGCAGCGCGGCGACCGACGTGGTGCGCAACATCCCCGGCTTCGCCGACGAGCAGGCGCGCGTGATCGCCGGCACCGTGGATGGCGTGCGCGTGGTCGGCGGCTATTTCCCGAACGGCCAGGCGCCCGACAGCGAGAAGTTCGTCTACAAGATGGGCTGGCTGCGGGCGCTGGAAACCTGGCTGGCCGACGAGCTGACGCGCCATGGCCCGCTGGTGCTGATGGGCGACTTCAACATCGCGCCCGAAGACCGCGACGTCTACGACCCGGTCGGCTGGGCGGGCCAGATCCACTGCACCGATGAGGAGCGTGCCCACTTTCGTGCGCTGCTGGACCTGGGTCTGGTGGATGCCTTCCGCCTGTTCGAGCAGCCGCCCAAGAGCTGGAGCTGGTGGGACTACCGCAACCTGGCCTTCCGCAAGAACCAGGGCCTGCGCATCGACCACATCCTGGTCAGCCAGGCGCTGCAGCCGCGCGTCAGCGCCTGCGAGATCGACAAGGCGCCGCGCAAGAACGAGCGCCCCAGCGACCACGCGCCGGTGATCGTCACGCTGGCGCCTTGATCGATGGACCGGCGCGCTGCGGCCACAGCGCCCAGACATTGCCGGCCACCGCCAGCAGCGCACCGGCCACGGCCAGCGCCTCGGGCCGGTAGCCCTCGAACAGCATCGACACCGTCATCGCCACCACCGGCGTGCTGACGCCCACATAGGCCGCACGCGCCGGGCCGATGCGCTTCATCAGCGCGTAGTAGCTGCCAAACGCCAGCACCGAGCCGGCCAGCACCAGGTAGGCCAGCGACCAGCCGAAGGCCGCGCTCCAGCGCAGGGTCCAGGATTCGCCGCTGGCCAGCGACAGCAGCGCCATGCACAGCGCGCCATAGCCCATCGCCCAGGCCAGCGGCGCCGGCCCGCTGACCTGCTGGCGGTGGTAGTGCGCGGCACACAGGCTGGAGACCGAGGACATCAGCACCGCCGCCGCGGTCAGCGCCGCGCCGGTCAGAACCGATGGCGACGCGGCCAGCCGTGCGAACTCGTGCCAGAAGATCATCACCACGCCCCCCACGCCGGCCACGCCGCCGATGGCCACGCGGCGCGACATCGGGCTGCCCAGCAGCCAGCGGGCGAGCACCATGTTGAGCAGCGGTGACGCCGCGTAGCCCACCGCCACCAGCCCGGTCACCACGTGGCGCTCGGCCTCATAGACGCACCAGTAGGCCAGCGCAAAGCCGGCCAGGCCCTGCAGCGCGAACCAGCGGTGCAGCCGCACGGGCAGGCGCAGGTTCTCGCCGCGCCACCAGGCCCACAAGGCCACGGCCAATGCCGCCAGCGTGAAGCGCAGCGCCACGCCAGCCCCAGGCGCGATCGCCTCCAACTGGTAGAGGATGGCGAACCAGGTCGTGCCCCAGACGAGCACGCAGACGATGAACAGCACGGACGAGGGCATCGCGGGGCAGTGTCGCACGCCCCGCGAATGGCCCGCTCATGGCCCGCCGATCAGTCGTCGATCTGCAGTTCCTGGATCTTGCGCGTGATGGTGTTGCGGCCGATGCCCAGCTTCTGCGCCGCCTCGATGCGACGACCGCGGGTGATCAGCAGCGCGGTGTGGATCAGGCGGGCCTCGAACTGGCGCGTCAGCGCGTCCCAGACCTCGGGTGCACCGGACTCCAGCATGCGGCGGGCCACGCCTTCCAGATCGTCCAGCCACCCGGCCGGCATGGGCGCCGCTGGCGACGCGGCGACTGCCGCCGGCGCCGCCATCGGCACCGGAGCCGCGGGCTCGTGCATCACCGGCGTGGGCAGTGCGGCCGAGGCGGGTTCGGCGGCCAGCGCGCCCAGCAACTCGGGCGGCAGGTCCTTCAGCTCGATCACCTGGGCCGGTGCCATCACGGTCAGCCAGTGGCAGACGTTCTCGAGCTGGCGCACGTTGCCCGGGAACTCGAAGCCCTTGAGCTTCTCCAGGGCCTCGTCGGTGATGCGCTTGGGCTCGACACCCAGCTCCTTGGCGCTCTTCTGCAGGAAGAAACGGGCCAGCGCCGGGATGTCCTCGGCGCGCTCGCGCAGCGGCGGCAGGCGCAGGCGGATCACGTTCAGGCGGTGGAACAGGTCCTCGCGGAAGGCGCCGTCGCGCACGCGCTGCTCCAGGTTCTGGTGGGTGGCGGCGATGACCCGCACATTGGCCTTGAGCGGCTGGTGGCCGCCCACGCGGTAGAACTGGCCGTCGGACAGCACGCGCAGCAGGCGCGTCTGCAGGTCAAACGGCATGTCGCCGATTTCATCGAGGAACAACGTGCCGCCATCGGCCTGCTCGAAGCGGCCGCGGCGCATGGTCTGCGCGCCGGTGAAGGCGCCGCGCTCATGGCCGAAGAGCTCGCTCTCCAGCAGGTCCTTGGGGATGGCCGCGGTGTTGATGGCAATGAAGGGGCCGTTGGTGCCGCCGTCGCCGCGTGGGCTGTGGCGGTGCAATGCGCGCGCCACCAGTTCCTTGCCCGAGCCGCTCTCGCCGGTGATCAGCACCGTCACGTTGCTCTGGCTGAGGCGGCCGATGGCGCGGAAGACATCCTGCATCGCCGGGGCCTGACCCAGGATCTCGGGCGCGGGCTGGTGGCGTTCATCGCCCACCTCCTCGCGCAGGCTCTCATCCACCGCGCGCCGGATCAGCTCGGTGGCCTTGGTCAGGTCGAAGGGCTTGGGCAGGTACTCGAAGGCGCCGCCCTGGAAGGCCGACACGGCACTGTCCAGGTCGGAGTAGGCGGTCATGATGATGACCGGCAGGCCCGGCAGGCGCTGCTTGACCTGGCTGAGCAGGTCCAGGCCGGAGCCGCCCGGCATGCGGATGTCGCTGACCAGCACCTGCGGCTCGTCGCCGTCGTTCAGGGCGTGCAGGACATCGCGGGGGTTGGCGAAGCTGCGCACCGGCAGCTGTTCGCGCGCGAGGGCCTTCTCGAGCACGAAGCGGATGGATTGGTCGTCGTCAACGATCCAGATGGGTTTCATGCAGGGTGCTCAGGGCAACGGAATCACGATCTTGAAGACCGTGCGTCCCGGCTCGCTGTCGCACTCGATCGTGCCCTGGTGTTGTTGCACGAAAGTCTGCGCCAGCGTGAGCCCGAGGCCTGAGCCGCCCTCCCGCCCCGATACCAGCGGGTAGAAGATGCGGTCTCGCAGCGATTCGGGGACGCCCGGTCCGTTGTCCTGGATATGCAATTCCAGTGCCAGTCGGAAGCGCTGCTTGCCGATCGTCACCTGCCGCGACACGCGCGTGCGCAGCACGATGCGCGCATCGCCTTGGTCGATCTGTTCGGCCAGCGCCTGGCAGGCGTTGTGGACGATGTTGAGCACCGCCTGGATCAGCTGCTCGCGGTCGCCGCGGAACTCGGGGATGGAGGCGTCGTAGTCGCGCAGCACCTGCAGGCCGCGCGGGTACTCGGCCAGCACCAGCGAGCGCACGCGTTCGCAGACCTCGTGGATGTTGACGTCGCTGACGATGTGCGGCTTGCGGTGCGGCGCCAGCAGGCGGTCGACCAGGGCCTGCAGCCGGTCGGCCTCGTGGATGATGACCTGGGTGTACTCGCCCAGCTCCGGCGAGGGCAGCTCCAGCGCCAGCAGCTGCGCCGCGCCGCGGATGCCGCCCAGCGGGTTCTTGATCTCGTGCGCCAGGTTGCGGATCAGCTCGCGCGTGACCTGCGACTGACCGGCCACGCGCTCCTCGCGGTCCTGGCGGGTCTGCTGCTCGATCTCGATCATCTCCACCAGCAGCCGCTCGTGCGAGTGGTCGATCTGGCTGACGATGAAATGCACCGGCAGCGGCTCGGTGGCGCCCACCACCGCGCGGCGCAGCGCGCTCTCGAAGCGGCGGGTGGAGAACTGGTTGGCGGCCAGCGCCTGCAGGGCCTCGAGCAGCTGGGCCGGCTCGCGGCACCATTCCAGCAGCGAGCGCGAGGTCAGCGTGCGGCGCGACAGGCCGATCACCGACTCCAGCACGCTGTTGACGAACAGGCACTGGCCATCGGGGCGCACCACCGCCACCATCGTGGCGAGCTGGTCGAAGGCCTCCCAGTGACGCTCGCTGGGCGACGGGGTCACCGGTCGCGTGGGCATCACGAGGCCACTTTGCTGATCTCGCGCCGCAGTGCGGCGATGTCGGCTTCCTTGCGGGTGATGGCCGCCTTGATCTCGGCCACGCGGTCGATGTACTTCTGCGGGTTGCGCACCTCGTCACCGCGGCGTTCGGGTTCGCCGTTGTTGTACTCGCGACGCAAGGCCTCGAGGGCGGCCTCCTCCTTGGCGAGTTCGGACTCGAGGATGCGGCGGGCGTCGCTCTCGCGGGCGCGCTGGTCGGCGTCATTGACCTTGGCGCTGCCGGGCGAGGCCGAGGGCACCGGCCGCGCCTTGGGCATGGCCACCGACGTGGGCTGCTGGGCTTCGCGCGCCTTGCAGCCGCGCTGCTCGGCTTCCTTGGCGGTGATGGTGTTGGTGAACACGTTGCCAGGGCAGACGTAGTACACCTGCGTGCCCGACTGGGCCCGGACGGCCGACGCCGCCAGCAGGCCCAGGCCGAGGACCAACAGCACACCAGGAGCACGGGGGGCAGGAGGGGATCGCATGGCGGCATTGTCGCTGGATTGGCAGCGCAGCGTGATGACAGGCTGGGGATCAACGCCCGGCGCCGCCCGCCGGCCGACGCCACTGCGGCGCCCCAAAGAAAAAGGGACGGCCAGGCCGTCCCTTTCGTGCGCGATCCCGCGAGGGATCACAGGGCGTAGTACATGTCGTACTCGACCGGGTGCACGGCCATGCGGAAGCGGGTGACTTCCTGCATCTTCAGGTCGATGTAGGCATCGAGGTAGGCGTCGGTGAACACGCCGCCCTTGGTCAGGAACGCGCGGTCCTTGTCCAGGTACTCGAGGGCCTGGTCCAGGCTGTGGCAGACGGTCGGGATCTTCGCGTCTTCTTCCGGCGGCAGGTGGTACAGGTCCTTGGTGGCGGCTTCGCCCGGGTGGATCTTGTTCTCCACGCCGTCCAGGCCCGCCATCAGCAGCGCGGCGAAGCACAGGTACGGGTTGGCCGAGGGATCCGGGAAGCGGGCTTCCACGCGACGGCCCTTCGGGTTGGCCACGTAGGGGATGCGGATCGAGGCCGAGCGGTTCTTGGCCGAGTAGGCCAGCTTGACCGGGGCTTCGAAGCCGGGGACCAGGCGCTTGTAGCTGTTGGTGCCGGGGTTGGTGATCGCGTTCAGCGCGCGGGCGTGCTTGATGATGCCGCCGATGTAGTACAGCGCGAACTCGCTCAGGCCGGCATAGCCGTCGCCCGCGAACAGGTTCTTGCCGTCCTTCCAGACAGACTGGTGCACGTGCATGCCGGAGCCGTTGTCGCCAACGATGGGCTTGGGCATGAAGGTGGCGGTCTTGCCATAGGCATGGGCCACGTTCACGATGATGTACTTCTGCAGCTGCAGCCAGTCAGCGCGCTGGACCAGCGAGCTGAACTTGGTGCCGATTTCCATCTGGCCGGCGTTGGCCACTTCGTGGTGGTGCACTTCCACCGGGATGCCCAGCTGCTCGAGCAGCAGGCACATCTCCGAGCGCATGTCCTGGCCGCTGTCGACCGGCGGGACCGGGAAGTAGCCGCCCTTGACGGTGGGACGGTAGCCGGTGTTGCCGTGCTCGTACTCCTTGCTGGAGTTCCAGGCGGCTTCCTCGGACTCGATCTTGAAGAACGAGCCGCCCATTTCGTTGCCCCAGCGGACGCTGTCGAACACGAAGAACTCGGGCTCCGGACCGAAGTAGGCGACATCGCCCAGGCCGGAGGCCTTCATGTAGGCTTCAGCGCGCTTGGCCAGCGAGCGCGGATCGCGCTCGTAGGGCTTGCCGTCGGTGGGATCGATGACGTCGCAGGTCAGGATCAGCGTCGGCTCTTCGAAGAACGGGTCGATGTTGGCCGTGTTCGGGTCCGGCATCAGCAGCATGTCCGACGCTTCGATGCCCTTCCAGCCAGCGATCGACGAGCCGTCGAACGCATGGCCCGACTGGAACTTGTCTTCGTCAAAAGCGGACACGGGCACGGAGACGTGCTGTTCCTTGCCACGGGTATCGGTGAAGCGGAAGTCAACGAACTTGACGTCGTTGTCCTTCACGAGCTTCATCACGTCGGCGACGGTCTTGGCCATCAGAAAGGCTCCTGGCGGATGGTTGGCTGAGAAGAATCGGGAATGAATTCCGGGAACGGCGGTCGGGCGGTACAGGGCCCCATGACAGGGTTCACCCGTGGAACCCGACTGCAGCGGGCGGAATGTAGCAGAAAGCGTGCCCAAATCTGGTGATCGGCCAGGGGGTTTCAGCGGGGCGGGTCCCCGAGGAAGCACGGGACTTGACGGACGTCACCTGAGGCAATGCACCGTCCTGGTGATCAATATGCATCATATTGGTGCATTCGCGGCGCCCTCATTCGGTGCTGACGCGCAGCTCCGGAAAGGCCGCCAATCCGCCCTTCAGCGCCTCGAAGGCCTGGGCGGCCAGCACCGGCTCGCCCTTGACCCCGAGCTCGATGTGACGCCCGCGCTGCGGATGGTCGACGCTGGGCAGGCTGAACACCCGCACGCCGGCAAAGCGCGCCTCGATGGACTCCATCAGCGGCGTCAGCGTGGCCTCCAGGCCGTTGTAGACGTACAGCGCATGCTCGGCATGCGGCTGCGGGCGCAGGTCGGCGTAGCAGGTGTCGAGCACCCACTCGATCATCGGGTGCGCCATCACCGGGAACCCGGGCACGAAGTGCAGGCGCCCGAGGCTGAAGCCGGGGATCTTGTTGTACGGGTTGGGGATCAGCGTGGCGCCTGCCGGGAACACGCCCATGTTCAGGCGGTGCACGTTGTCGGGCCGCTCGGGCTCCCAGGCCACGCCCTGCTCGGCGGCCACCTCGCGCATGCGCTCCTCGATCAGCGCCTTGGCGCCCGGGTGCAGCGCCAGCGGCAGGCCGGCGGCCAGGGCGGCGCACTGGCGTGTGTGGTCGTCGGGCGTGGCGCCGATGCCGCCGCACGAGAAGACGATGTCGCCGCTCTCGCGGGCCTCCTTCAGCGCGGCGATGATGCGCGGGCGGTCGTCGCCGATGAACTGCGCCCAGCCCAGCGCATGGCCGCGGGCCGCCAGCAGTTCGATCAGCCTGGGCAGGTGCTTGTCCTGGCGGCGACCCGAGAGGATCTCGTCGCCGATCACGAGCAGACCGAAACTCATGGCAACCTCGGTGCGTCGGTGACGGGGGGCAGCGGTGCGGCAGGCGGCTCGACGGGCACCACCTCGACCGTCTGGCGGCGGCGCAACTCGTCGAGCGCCGCCAGCGCATAGTGGGCGAACCACAGCGCCGCGAAAGCGAAGACCAGCGTGTAGAGCCACACCGCCACCGCGATCATCAGCGGCGCGAAGATCAGCGCCGCCGCACCGCCCACCGCCCAGATCAGCGAGGGCGCCGCGCCCAGATAGCCGGTGACCACGCCGATCAGCAGCAGCGGCCAACGGTGCTCGGCGACCACGGTGCGGCGCTCGGCGGCGCTGGCGGTGTCGGCCAGCACGTCGAAGCCCATGACCTGGCGGGTCAGCCAACCCCAGATCAGCGGCGGGACGATCAGCACCAGTGGCGGAATCAGCCACAGCGGCATGGTCACCAGCAGGGCCGCCAGCGCCACCAGCGTGCAGCCCACCGACCACAGCACCGCGGTCACGAAGGACGCGCCATGGCGCTGCTCCAGCGTCGGGAATCGCCGCTCGCGCACCAGACGGGCCACCGCCGGCGTGGCCAACCAGGCCACCAGCAGCAGGCTCAGCACGACGATCAGCGGCACCGCCAGCGCCAGCACGATCACCGGCCCGACCAGCGACCGCCACGACGCGCCCAGGTTGACCTCGATCCACTGCAGCATCGCCGCCACCAGCGACCAGCCCTCCAGCGTGGACCGCACGCCGGCCACCGCGGACTCCCAGAACAGCCAGCCCAGACCCAGCGCCAGCAGCGAGGACAGCAGCAGCGGCATCAGCGTCAGGCCCATCACCCGGGGCAGGAACAGGTAGGCGCCGGCGCGCCAGAACGAATCGAGCAGCAGCTTCATGGTGCGGAGGATAGCCTCAGGTGCGGCGGATCAGGTGCGGCGGATCATGCGCGCCCGATCAGGCGCAGCAAGCCCAGGCGCTGCTGTGCCCAGAAGCCGCGACCGTAGTCGCGACCGCCTTCGTCAGGCCATTGGTCACGGATGCCGCAGGGCCCGTTGTCATGGCGAAAGTCGGCGGTGCCCAGCAGCATGTCCCACAGCGGGAACAGCACGGCGAAGTTGCAGCCGCCCAGCGTGCCCTTGCCATGCGATTCATGGCCGATGCCGGCACCGTGGTGGCGCCGATGGAAGGCCGGCCCCACCAGCAGGCGCTCGCCCAACCAGCCGAAGGACAGCCGCAGGTTGGCGTGCGCCAGGTTCTCGACCAGTTGCGACAGCGCGATCAAGGCCACGAACTGCCCCGGGGCCACGCCGATGACGCGCGCCACCAGCACGAACACCGCGTCGACGATCAGGCTGTCGAGCAGGTGGTTGCGGCTGTCGCTCCACATCGTCACATGCCGCTGGCTGTGGTGCAGCGCATGCAGCGCCCACCACCAGTTGAACTGGTGCTGGGCGCGGTGCAGCGCGTAGTTCAGCAGGTCGAAGACCAGCAGGTAGACCAGAAAGCCGGCCAACTGCGTGTCGCTGACGCCGGGCCACCACGGCGCGATCCACTGGTCCAGGTGCCAGCCGTCCACACCATGCACGGCCAGCCAGCCGAACAGCGCGTTGAACAGCGGATCGACCGCGAAGAACAGCGCCACCCGGAACAGGCCCAGCCGGTGGATCAGCGTGTAGAGCACGTCCACGCGCACCGCCTGCCGGCGCTCGGTCTGCGCCACGGCGCTGGTGGCCCGCGGCTCATCGGGGCGCCAGCGCTGCAGCGGCGCGATCAGCAGCAGCATCGCGGCGATCTGCAACACGCCCACCAGCAACCAGCCGGTGGCGTCGAAGGCGTCGCTGATGAACGAGCCCAGGCCTGCGTGGAACAGCAGTGGCTGCACCACCGCCTCGAACAAGGCCTGCTGGGCGTCGCCGAAGGCCCCGGTCAGCGCGTCGACGGCGGCCTGGGCGGTGTCGACGAGGCTCATGGCGGCGAGGCGGCCAGCGCCGCGCGGTAGGCCGGGTGGTCGCGCAGCGACGCGAAGCACAGGCCTCGCGCCTTCAGCCCGGTGATCAAGGGCTCGAGCACCGCGGGCGCCCAGGGGTCCTGGCGCGACCAGATCCCCAGGTGGGCCAGCAGCACGTCGCCCGGGCGGATGTCGCGCAGCGCCTTGTCGAGCAGCGCGCGGTTGGGGAAGCGCTCGCTGGAGAGCTCGTCGCCCAGGAAGCCGGCGGGGCTCCAGCCCACATGGGTCCAGCCGCAGGACGCCGCGGCGCGCAGCAGCGCGGGCGAGGTCTTGCCTCCCGGCGCGCGGAAGAGGCGCGGCATGCTGCGGCCCGTCATCTGCGTGAAGCGGGTGCGCACGCGCTCGAGTTCCTGGCAGTAGTCCTGCGCGCTCCAGTGCAGGGTCTGGCCGTTGTGCGGACCGGCGCTGGGCCGCATCTCGAAGCCGCCATCGGCACGGTCGGCGCGCCAGTAGACATGGTCGAAGGTGTGGCTGCCGAACAGGTGTCCCTCGTCGGCACGCGCCTTCCACCAGGGCGCCCAGCGCTCATCCAGGCTGCCGCCACCCTCCTGGGTGCGCTCGTTGGCCAGGAAGAAGACCGCCGGCACCTGCTGGCGCTGCAGCACCTCGGCCACCAAGGGCGCCACGCCCATGTGGCCGGTGTCGAAGCTCAGGTAGATCGGTCGATCGCAGGCGGCACCCGCCGCCAGCGGCCAGGCGACCGCGGCCAGCAGCAGCCCGCGGCGCAGCGCGTCACTGCCGCGGGGCATGGTCCAGCGTGTAGATCCCATGGGGCGAGCGGCCCACGTTGACCTGGCGGATCACCTTGCCCTGTTCGATGTCGATCCAGGTCACCTTGCGCGCCCAGCGCGAGCTGAGCATCAGCGTCTTGCCGTCGGCCGACACGTCCATGCAGTCGGGGCCGCCGGGGCCAGGCAGCGTGCGCACCACGCTCATGCTCTGGGTGTCGATCATGCTGATCGTGTTGGCCACCCGGTTGCTGACGAAGATGTGGCGCTTGTCGCCCAGCGCACGGAAGGCATGCGCGCCCTCGCCGGTCTCGATGCGCTTGACCAGCTTGGCGGGGCCGCTGGAGACGTCGTAGACCTCGACGAAGCGGTCGCCGGTGAGCCCGACGAACAGCGTCTTGTCGTCGGCCGTCAGGTACACGTCGGCCGGCAGCGAGCCGGTGGGCACGCGCCAGCGGATGGTCTGGGTGGTCAGGTCCACCGCGATCAGTTCGCTGCTGTCCTGCATCGACGCATAGACCACCGAGCTCTTGCTGTCGATCCACTGGTGGCTGGGCGTCTTGCCGGTGGCGATGCGCTTGACCAGCTTCAGCGGCTCGGTGCTGCTCTCGGGCTGCCAGCGGTAGATGTCGACATGGTTCAGGCGGTTGGCCAGCGTGACGAACCACTTCATGTCGGGCGAGAAACGCAGCTGGTAGGGGTCGACGATGCCGGTCAGCGTGCGCTGCACCTGGGCGGTCAGCGGGTCGATGAAGGTCAGCGTGTCGCCCACGGCGTTGGCCACCAGCAGCGATTTCTCGTCCGGGGTCAGGTACAGGTGGTGCGGCTCCTTGCCCACCGGGATGCGCTTGACTTCCTTGAAGCTGACCGGATCGATCACGCTGACGTTCGCATCCAGCGAGTTCAGCACGAAGATCGGTCGCTGGCCCGGCGGCGGGACCGCAGTCGCCGACTGCGCAACGGCCGGCGCCGCACCCAGCCACAGGACACCGGCCAGGCCACAGACCAGAGCGTCGCGCAGGGCGCGGAAGAAGCGGTTCACAAGGATCACGTCAACACCAGCAACAGCAAACCTGTCAGTGTAGACGCCCCCACGGGATAACCCGCACGGGGGCCGCGCGCCGCACGCTGCGGGCCGCCGCCGCGGGCCGAAAGTCCCTCACTCGTCGTCGCCACCCAACACGCCACCCAGCAGGCCGCCGCCCAGCACGCCGCCCAGCACCGAGCCCTCCTCGCGCGAGCCGCCCATCTGCGGTGCGGCGGCGAAGACACGGCTGGCCAGACGCGAGAACGGCAGACTCTGCAGCCACACCGTGCCCGGGCCGCTGAGCTTGGCGAAGAACAGGCCCTCGCCGCCGAACAGCGCGGTCTTGATCTTGCCGACGTACTGGATCTCGAAGTTCACGTTGGGCGTGAAGGCCACCACGCAGCCGGTGTCGACCAGCAGCGTCTCGCCCGGCTTCAGTTCGCGCTTGACCACGGTGCCGCCCGCGTGCACGAAGGCCAGGCCGTCGCCCTCGAGCTTCTGCATGATGAAGCCCTCGCCGCCGAAGAAGCCCACCGACAGCTTCTGCTGGAAGTAGATGCCCAGCGACACCCCGCGCGCCGCGCACAGGAACGCATCCTTCTGGCACACCAGCATGCCGCCCATCTGGCGCAGGTCCATCGGGATGATCTTGCCTGGGTACGGCGCCGCGAAGGCCACGCGCTGCTTGGCCGGCGCATTGTTGGTGTACACGGTCGTGAACAGCGACTCACCGGTGATCAGGCGCTTGCCGGCGCCCAGCAGCTTGCCGAAGAAGCCGCCGCCCTGGTTGGAGCCGTCGCCGAAGACGGTGTCCATGCCGATGCCGGCCTCCATGTACATCAGACTGCCGGCCTCGCCGACCGCCGCTTCGCCGGGGTCGAGCTCGACCTCGACGAACTGCATCTCCGAGCCCTTGATCTCGTAGTCCACCACATCCATGGCCATGGTCTTCTCCTGTGCGGAAATCTGGAACGGCGCGCATCGTACCAAGGCGCGTGAGACCCCTGGAATGCTCCGGATGGCTCAAGCCGGCAGGGCCACGTTATGCTGGGCTTCACGATGAGTCACCCCCACCGCTATCGGCGCTTCAGCGCCCAGGCCCCGCTGGCCGCCATCGCCCTGGTGGCCGGCCTGGTCCTGGCCCCTGTGCCCAGCCTGGCCGCCCACCACCGCCCTGCCCCCATGCCCACCAGCGCGCAACGCGATTTCGCCGCCCTGAGCCACGCCTTCATCGAGGCGCTGTGGCGCATCGACCCGGATGCCGCGATCTACGCCGGCCGCTACGAAGGCAGCGGCCGTCTGCCGGTGCCCGATGCGGCGGCCCGCGCGGCGCGCCTGGCCTTCGTCACCGACTGGCAGCAGCGCCTGGCCGCGGTGGACGCCCGGACACTGGGCATCCAGCAGCGCACCGACCTGATCCAGTTGCGCAACAAGCTCGAGCAGGACCGCTTCGAGCTGGAGGTGCTGCGCCAGTACCGCTGGGATCCGTCCGCCTACAGCATCGCCGGCCCGATCGACCTGATGCTGCAGACCCGCTTCGCCCCCGAGCCCCAGCGCCTGCGCCTGCTGCTGCGACGCCTGCAGGCCGTCCCGGCCTACTACCAGGCGGCCCAGCAGGCCATCGAGCAGCCCACGCGCGAGCACACCGCGCTGGCGATCGCGCAGGCACCGGGCAACCTGTCGGTGCTGGACGAACTGGGGCGTGCCGCGCGTGCCTCCAAGGCGCTGGGCGCTGCCGAGCGGCGCCAGTTCGAGGCGCGCCTGGATGCCGCCAAGGCGGCGGTGGACGGGTATGTCGAGTTCCTGCGCGCGCAGCTGCGCCGCATGGACGCCGAGCCCGGCTACGCCCGACCGTTCCGCCTGGGTGGCGCGCTCTACGAGCAGAAGTTCCGCCTCGACATCCAGTCCGAGCGCAGCGCTGCGCAGACCTATGACGCCGCCCTGCAGGCCCGCGAGCAGCTGCTGACCCAGATGGCCGACCTGGCGCGCGGCCTGTGGCCCCGCGTGATCGGCCCGGCCGCACCACCCACCGACCGCCTGGCGCTGATCGGCCGGGTGATCGACAAGCTCAGCGAGCGGCATGTGGCGCGCGCCGATTTCTACCCCGAGATCCGCCGCCAGATCGCCACGCTGCAGGACTGGGTGCGCCAGAAGGACCTGATCAGCCAGGACCCGCGCAAGCCGCTGGTGGTGCGCGAAACCCCGGTGTACCAGCGCGGTGTGGCAGGCGCAGGCATCGAATCCCCCGGTCCCTACCGGCCGCAGGACCGCACCTACTACAACGTCACGCCGCTCGACGAGCTAACCGATGAGCAGGCTGAGAGCACGCTGCGCGAGTACAACCACTGGATCCTGCAGATCCTCAACATCCACGAGGCGGTGCCCGGCCACTACACGCAGCTGGTGCATGCCAACCGCTCACCGTCGCTGGTCAAGACGCTGTTCGGCAACGGCGCCATGATCGAGGGCTGGGCCGTGTTCAGCGAACGCATGATGCTGGAGAACGGCTGGGGCGACCACGCGCCCGAGATGTGGCTGATGTGGTGCAAGTGGAACCTGCGCAGCGTCACCAATGCCATCCTCGACTACGCCGTGCATGTGCAAGGCATGACCGAGGCCGAGGCCCTGGACCTGCTGACACGCCAGGCCTTCCAGACCCCGCAGGAAGCGCGCGAGAAGTGGCGCCGGGTGACCCTCACCTCGGTGCAGCTGACCAGCTACTTCAGCGGCTACAGCGAGATCATGGCGCTGCGCGAGGCCCGACAAGCCCAGCTGGGCGAGCGCTTCCGCGTGAAGGACTTCAACGAGCAGTTCCTGAGCTACGGCAATGCGCCCGTCGGCGCGATCCGGGCGCTGATGCTGGAGCGGGCGGCGACGCCCCAATGAACAAGGCCCGGGCGCCGATGCGCCAGGGCCTTGAAGCAAGCACGCCGGAGCGTGCAGTGTGATGGTGGAGCCGGGGTCACTCACATCCACCTATGAATTCGTTGCCAAACGACCACAAGTTACCCGCAAAGTTACCCGTAGGCATGCACCGCATGCCCTCTTAAGGCAGGCGCGATCTATCCCCGCTCGAACCTCATTCCTGTCCCGTCCAACAACCAAAGTTCAACACCGCCCCCCGGCTCAAGCGCCAAAGGTTTCCGGTAGTCGGTCGCTCGATCAACATCAGGCTCAGGGAATCGCGACCTGTCCCTGAGTCTATTGGCCAAGTCACGAATCGTTTGCCTTCGACAGAGCGGGGTCATCGTCAGCGTCCCCAGGCCCGACACCGAGACAGTGCCTGACTCGCCTAGGAGCACAGACTCATTGCCCGGGCCGCGAAGAAATCTGTAGGCATTTGCCAGGACGCGATTCGATGACGATGAGGGCGGAACGCCCAAACCGACCCAGTTCAAGACTCCAGCCAAGACGCACTGCAGTGCGGCTTGAGTCGTCATGCGATTGCGGTCGGTTGCTCCTGGAGCCACAGGAAACCCTGAGGGGGCTGCCCCACCTGCGAAGTCCTGATAGGCCCGCCGAAGTGAAGTTGGCGTGGTCCTGCTGAGGCATGTGGCAATCAACCAGCCCTCGTCAGCGCCCCAGGCTGCGCTATCCCGCACCTGCTCCCGCCAACCGTCCTTGATCGCACGCTCAAGTTGCGAGCCGATGGCCTCCGTCCCTTTGGCTTCGACTGCAGCCACAACATCATCCCGACCAAAGACAAAGTCTGGGCACTTCTCCCCTGGTGTGTAAAACGCTTCTTCCCAGTGCCCCAACCAAGCGTAGCCCTGCGCCTGCATTTCAAGCACTGCGAAGCCAGCACCTACCGTGCCCTTGACTGACAGGCCGAAATAGTCCTTGGCGTCATCGATGTCGGGATGCAGTTGTAGATGGTAACTGCCGCCGCTATTGGCACGTTGCATGTAGGCAAGCGCGGACGCAGCCGCAAACCGCGCGGCCATGTGCCCTCGCCAGCCGGGCTTTGCGCCCAGCACCATTGCGCGAGTCGCTGCCAACAGGAACATGTAGGGGGAGCAAGCCAACGAAGAGCCACTACCCCAAGTGCCGGGGACCGTCAGCCACTTCAGGCGGCTTCCGCGGCTGACTTGCTCGTACCAAAGTGCCCTTGGAGCATCAGTCTCGCCCACTAACCACACAACTGCATCCCTCTCAACCAGCGTCCGATCAACGCCCGGCGTCTGCGCCGAACATGCCGTCCACTTGCCCTCGCTTCAGCAACTCGTACACCACGTCCAGGAACACACCCCGCGCCGCCTCGTCGCTCAGCAGCTTCGTTGACAGCGCGTTGTGCGTCGTCATGGCGCCGACGATGGCCTGCACCATCGCGCCGGGCAGGTTGGCCTTCAGCGCCTGGTCCTTCGGGTTATTCAGCACCTGGGCCATCACCACGGCATCGGTGCGCAGCTTCTCGGTGACGTGCACCGCCAGCGCCACCTGGTCGGTATCGCTCACCTCTTTGCCCAGCGCCTCGTTCAACCGCTTGACCAGCTCTGACAGGTAGGCCTTCTCCCGGTCCTTGGCCTGGCGCAGGCCGTTGTCGGTGATCGGGTGCAGCACCGGCGTTTCCTCGCCCGCAGGCACCCGCGTCGTCTTCACGCCGTCCAGTTGATCCTTAGCCTTCACCTTGAAGTGCGTCAGCAGCAGGTCGCCCAGGTCCACCTGTTCGGCGGTCAGCCCCTTCAGCCGCTTGCGCAGCAGCCGGGCGAAGCTGGCGAAGCCTTCCAGGTCGGGGTCGCCGAAGTCCACCAGTTGCGCCACATACTCGTAGGTGCGCACGAACTTGCTCAGTCCCTCGCTGAAAATCATCAGCGCGTCGCGTTGCTTGGTCAGCTCGGCGCGCTGGGCGTCGGCGTCGGCCTTGCCTTTCTCGTCGCCCGCCTCGTCGGCCTTGCGCCAAGCCAGTTCCCAGGTGTCGATGGCCTCGTTCAACGCCTTCAGTTGCACGTTGAAGCGATCGGCCGGCGCCTGCGTCAAGCTGAACAGCCGCTCGTGCGTCACGCCAGCATCTACGACCGCCGCAGCGAAGGCGCGCACCTCGGCCGTTTCGTACAGCAACATCGCGTCCAGTTTCTGCTTCAGGTCGTAGACGATGTTCGGGTCCTGCACATCCGACACCTGGGCGTCGCGGTAGAAAGTGCGGAAGGCCTCCAGGATCTCCTTGGCCTCGTTGGCGAAGTCGATGACGTAGGTCTTGTCCTTGCCGGCCATCGTGCGGTTCAGCCGCGACAACGTCTGCACCGCCTCCACACCCGACACCCTCTTGTCCAGGTACATCGCCACCAGCTTGGGCTGGTCGAAGCCGGTCTGGAACTTGTTGGCGACGATCATCACCCGGTAGTCCTTGGTGTCGAAGGCCTTGCGCATGTCGCGGCCGTTCAGCCCCGGGTTGAGGTTCTGCTCGTTGAAGGCATGGTTGTCCGGGAAGCCATCCTCTTTGGCATCGCGGTTCGCCACGTCGCCCGAGAACGCCACCATCGGGTGCACGTTGTTGTAGCCGTTGGCCTGACAGTACCGCTGCAGCTCCAGGTGGTACTTGACCGCGGCCGCGCGCGAAGGCGTCACGATCATCGCCTTGGCCTGGCCGCCCAGCAGGTGGACGACGTTGGTGCGGAAGTGCTCGACGACCAACTGCACCTTTTGGCCGATGTTGGTCGGGTGCAGGCTCAGCCAGCGGGCCAGCGCACGGCCGGCGGCCTTCTTGTCCACTCGCCGGTCGTCGCCCTGGTCGAACTGCGTGCCCAGGCGCAGCGCGGTGGCGTAGCTGGTGTAGTTGCGCAGCACATCGAGGATGAAGCCCTCCTCGATCGCCTGCTGCATCGTGTAGGTGTGGAACGGCGCCGGCGGGTTGTGCTTGCTGACCGGCGCCTTGACATCGCGCGGCCGGCCGAACAGGCTTAGCGTGCTGTGCTTGGGCGTGGCGGTGAAGGCGAAGTAGCTGGCATTGCCGGGCCGCTGGCGGGACGACTGCCAGACCGACAGCCGCTCGTCGGCGCTCAGCTTCTCCCATTCGGCCTCGCTCTGGCCGGTCAGCACATAGCGCAGGTCGTCGGCGGTGGTGCCGCCGGTGCTGCTGTGCGCCTCGTCGATCACCACCGCGAAGCGCCGGGTGCGCAGGCTCTGCTCGCCCAGGATCAGCTTTTGCGCGTGCGGGAAGGTCTGCAGCGTGCACACGATGATCGGCGTGCCGGCCAGCATCGCCTGCGCAAGCTGCTGGCTCTTGGGCAGGGCCGATGCCTCGCTGTCGATGGCTCGCACCACGCCGGTCTGGTGCTCGATCTGCGCGATGGCGTCCTGCAACTGCTTGTCCAGCACGGTGCGGTCGGTCACCACGATCACGCTGTGGAAGTAGGGCTCGCCGTCGGGTCGACGGATGCGGATCAGCTCGTGCGCCGTCCAGGAGATGGTGTTGGTCTTGCCCGAGCCGGCGCTGTGCTGGATCAGGTAGGGCTGGCCGCAGCCCTCGGCCCGCACCGCAGCGACCATCTGCGTGACGCCCTCCCACTGGTGGAAGCGCGGGAAAACCAGCGTCTCGCGGAAGCTGGTGCGGCCCTGCGCGTCCTCCACCGCCTTGCGCTCCAGCAGCACGAAGCGGTGGAAGATGCGCAGCCACTGGTCGCGCTGCAGCACCCGCTGCCACAGGTAGGCCACGGGATAGGTGCCACCCTCGCCAGGCGGGTTGCCAGCCGCGCCATCGTTGCCACGGTTGAAAGGCAGGAAGAACGTTCCGGCGCCGGCCAGCTTCGTCGCCATGCGGATGTCGCTGTCGCTCATCGCGAAGTGCACCACCGCCCCGCGCTTGAAGGTCAGAAGCGGCTCGGCCCGGCCGGTCTTGGCGTTGCGCGGCGGCCGGTCGTCGCGGTACTGCGCCATCGCCGCCTCCACGCTCTGCGTGAAGTCGGTCTTCAGCTCCACCGTGGCCACCGGCAGGCCGTTGATGAAGAACACCAGGTCGATGCGGTCGGCCGTGTCCACCGAGTAGACGAGCTGCGGCACCACGCGCAGCCGGTTGGCCGCGTATCGGGCAATCACGGTGGCGTTGCGGTCGTCCTCGGGCAGCGCCTGGCTCATCGCCAACTGGCCGCCGCCGGCCACAGCGAAGCCCCGGCGCAGCACTGTCACCGTGCCACCGTCGGCGCCCTCTAGCGTCTTCACCAGCCGGTCCAGCACTAGGGCGGCGGTGTTGTCGCCGTTCAGGCGCTGCAGCTTCTTCCAGGCCTCGGGCTGGCTGTCCTGCAGCCAGCCGGTCACGTCCTCGGGGTACAGCGCACGGACGCGGTCGTAGGCGTCCGACGTGCCCACCAACCAGCCGGCTGCGGCGAGTTGGGCCACGATGTGGCGCTCAAGCTCGCACTCGTGGTGGATCTGGCTCACGCCGGCTCCGGTTGTTCTTCTGGCACTTCGGCGCGTACTTCGATCTGGCCGGTGACTGCGGCGGTGATCAGTGCGGCGCGGCGTTCGCGGAGCAGCCCCACGCTCTTTGCTGTGGCCAACTCAAGTGAGGCAATGCGCGACAGCCAAACATCCAACTGTCGAACGGCCGCGATTTGTTCCTCGATAGGCGGGACCGCGACACGCAGATTCCCAATCACCCCCATCCCGATGTTTTGCTGAGTGCCAAAGCTCCAGTTCAATGCAATCGCTTCCTGGAAGTTTCGCGAGCGCATGAAATTCAACATGAACTCGGGCAGTACCTTGTCACCGCAACGTATCACAGCCAAAGGCGACCAAATGTTGAACCTTTCATCTGTGTCGACGATCGCTGTGACGCCAGTGGTCGCACCCGACTTCACCATGAAGATGTCCCCACGCCGCGGCCGATACTTCTTGCTGAATCGCGCATCGTCTTCTTCCGAAATGAATCCCCAAATCCTACTGAAGTCAATCCTTCCTGTGGAAACTGCCTCCGCAGAGACGAAGGGAACGCCCTCTGCACAAGCCACAGGGGTTTCATGCGGGCCATCGGTGATCGGTATCGCGACAACCTGCTTCAAACTCATCACACGCCAATGCGACGGGACCAATCCCAGCCAGTCCACGCCCGAGTCTTTCAGTGGTGTGTCCCGATCCAGCCCTCGCGTCACCGCCTGCGTGATCAGCGCCTGCCGCTTCTCGCGCAGCAGTTCGATGAAGCGGGTCTTCTTCTCGATCAGGGCGTCGATGCGGGCGGTTTCGCGGTCCAACCAGCCTGCGATTCGCGCTTGCTGCTCAAGCGAAGGCAGGGCTAGGCGAAGGGAGAGTAGCGATTCGGGATATAGCCTCAGCCGTGACTCAATGATTCCTGTCGATTCCGTTCGAAAGTAGGCCTTTGCCAGGTTCGAGCGAAACAGCGCGTGTGCAAATCGGCGGTTGACCTTCGTTTCGTCGATCTGGAAAACTGCATACGCCGGGCTGGTTATGCCGGCTAGGGAAGGTCTGCACAACACACCGAACGGCGTGCTGATGCCCTGATCAGGTCGGAATGTGATGCTGCCAGCCCCGGATT